>NZ_JBLUNZ020000001.1:0-30941 GCF_048061935.2 Leucobacter sp. BZR 635
CGAGTCGCTCCGAAACGCTGCCCACGGCAGCGAATTGGGGTGGGGAAGCGCAGCTTCACCGAATGGCGCTGAGTGTTGGCGCAGTGCCGCGGCGCGCGTGCGCGCTCGCGAATAGGAAAGGGACACCTGAACATGACAGAACGCGCTCTCGCCGTTGTCATCCTGGCCGCCGGCCAGGGAACCCGCATGAAGTCGACACTGCCGAAGGTGCTGCACCGTATCGGCGGGCGTTCGCTCATCGAGCATGTCCTCGACACTGCTGCCGCGCTGTCGCCTGAGCGGATCGTGGCCGTGGTTCGTCACGAGCGCGAGCAGGTCTCGGCAGCGATCCTCAACCATGCACCGGACACGATCATCGTCGATCAGGATGAGGTCCCGGGAACCGGACGTGCGGTTGAGCTGGCGCTCGCGGCGCTGCCCGCAGATTTTGACGGCTCCGTCGTGGTGCTTTCGGGCGATGCCCCGCTCGTTGATGGCCCCGCTGTCTCGCAGCTGCTCGACGGTCACTTTGCGCAGCAGCGCGATATGACGCTGCTCTCTGCGCTGCTTGAGAACCCGACCGGTCTCGGCAGGATTCTCCGAGACGAGACCGGCGGTATGACCGGCATCGTCGAGGAGAAGGACGCGACTGACGCGCAGCGTCTCATCACCGAGATCAACGGCGGCATTTACGTCTTCGCCTTCCGTGCGCTCGCACGCGCGCTCGCCGACATCGATACGAACAATGCGCAGGGCGAGAAGTACCTCACCGACGCCGCGTCGCGGATCCTCGCGAGCGGTGGCGGGGTCGAAGCCGTTGCGACGAGTGACCCCTGGGTGGTCGCTGGTGTGAACGACCGCGCGCAGCTTGCTGACGCCGGCCGCGAGCTCAACGCGCGCATCGTGCGCGAGCATCAGCGCAACGGGGTCACAATTGTGGATCCGGCGACGACGTGGATCGACGCTGACGTCTCGATCGAGGCTGACGTTGAGATCCTTCCGGGCACCTTCCTGCACGGTGCGACCTCAATCGCGACGGGCTCGACCATCGGGCCGGACACGACCCTCACTGACTGCGAGGTCGGCGTCGGGGTGCGCGTACGCCGCTCCGAGGCGACGCTTGCCGCCTTCCAGGCTGGCGCAGAGATTGGCCCGTTCGCGTACATTCGGCCCGGCACCGAGCTCGGCCAGGGCGGCAAGATCGGCGCGTTCGTCGAAGCGAAGAACGCCCGCATCGGCGACGGCTCGAAGGTGCCTCACCTCAGCTACGTCGGCGACGTCACGGTCGGCACGGACTCGAACATTGGTGCCGGTACCATCGTCGCGAATTACGACGGTGTGAATAAGCACCAAACAGTTGTTGGAGACGCTGTTCGCATCGGCTCTAAGAATGTTCTCATCGCTCCGGTTACCATTGAAGATGGAACGTACACCGCAGCGGGGACGATCGTACGGAAGAATGTGCCCGCTGGCGCGCTCGCGATGACCGTGGCTCCCCAGCGAAACCTGGAGGGCTGGGTCGCCGAGAACCGCCCGGGTACGAACTCCGCGACTGCCGCGGAGCGGGCCGCACAGCCCGCCACAGACTCACTCAACGACACACCTCACACAACGTAATGACCGAAGGGCAAGTGGGAAAGCACTGATGAGCAAAATCGAGATGACCGGGCAGAAGAAGCTCGTTCTCATTACCGGCCGGGCCTACCCAGAGCTCGCCGAACAGGTCGCCGAAGAACTCGGGGCCGAACTCGTTCCCACTGACGCTCGCACCTTCGCGAATGGCGAACTGTACGCGCGCTTCGACGAGAGCGTTCGTGGTTCTGACGCCTTCGTCATCCAGTCGCACACGAACCCGATCAATGAGTGGCTCATGGAGCAGCTCATCATGGTGGACGCGCTCAAGCGCGCATCGGCGAAGCGGATCACCGTGGTTGCCCCGTTCTACCCTTACTCGCGTCAGGACAAGAAGGGCCGCGGCCGCGAGCCGATCTCGGCACGCCTCGTCGCCGACCTGTTCAAGACCGCGGGTGCCGACCGGATCATGTCGGTCGACCTGCACGCCTCGCAGATCCAGGGCTTCTTCGACGGCCCCGTCGATCACCTCTTCGCGATGCCCGTGCTGCTCGAGCACTTCCAGAAGACCATCGACCGTGACGACCTCGTCGTGGTGTCGCCTGACATGGGCCGCGTGCGCGTTGCCGACGTCTGGAGCGACAAACTCGGGGCTCCGCTGGCGATCATCCACAAGCGTCGCGACCCGCTCGTGCCGAACCAGGTGAGCGTGCACGAGATCGTCGGTGACGTGAAGGATCGCTGGTGCGTTGTGGTCGACGACATGATCGACACTGGCGGCACGATCGCGAAGGCCGCTGCGGCTCTGAAGGCGAACGGTGCGCGCGGCGTGACGATTGCCTGCACCCACGCGATCTTCTCAGGCGACGCAATCAAGCACCTCTCGCAGGAGTTCATCGACCAGGTTGTCGTCACCGACACCCTGCCGGTTCCCGAGGAGAAGCGCTTCGAGAAGCTCACCGTGCTGCCGATCGCACCGCTGCTCGCCAAGGCGATCCACGAGGTCTTCGAAGACGGCTCCGTGACGTCGTTGTTCGAGGGCGCCGCCTAAGCCTCAACCGATGGCTTCGCGCGTCGTTCGTGTAGCGCTCACCGGCAGTGGCGGGATCGGATCCCGCGTCGCGGTAGCGTTGCTCGAACGACGCGCTCATTATTTGGAGCGCTTCGGCTGTGACGTGCGGCTCGTGGGCGTGTGCGGGAGCCGCAGCGGAGTGGTGCGCGACGGGGGACTGCACGAGCCTGACGTCGTGACGCGGGCTACCTGGTCTCCCGGTGTCGTGGGGACAGCGATGCTCGCTGCGGCGGAGCCGGACGTCGTCGTTGACGCCGGCCCGAACGATTACGCGACGGGCGGGCCTGGGCTTTCCCACCTCGAGTGGGCTGTGGAGCGCGGATCCCACGCGATCATGGTCTCGAAGAGCGCCCTCGCGCTGCACGGCGAGCGGCTGCTCGCTGCCGCACGGGACAGCGGCAGCAGAGTGCACGCGAGCGGGGCGAGCTCAGCGGCGTTGCCGGCCGTCGACTTCTTGCGGCACAACCTCGCTGGCGCGGTGGTGACCCGGGTCGAAGCCGCCCTCACCGGCACAACATCGCTCGTGCTCGACTCGGTGACACGGTTGGGGATGACGCTCGAAGAAGCGATCGCCGACGCGCAGGCGCGAGGGATCGCTGAGCCCGAGCCAGCCTTTGACCTCGACGGTTGGGACACTGCCGCCAAACTCACGGTCATCTCCGGTCTCGCGCTTGGTACCTGGCTGCACCTCGACTCGATACCGCGGGAGAGCGTGGGCTCGGTGCGCGCATCCGATATCGACCGCTGGCGTGATGCGGGGGAGAAGCCCGCCCTCGTGGGGGTGCTTGAACGCTCCGGCAGCGGCTACGTGGGACGGGTCGAGATCCAGGCCTATGGGTCCGGTCACCCGTTCGCCAGCGCGCAGGGCAGCACGAAAGCGCTCATGGTGCAGGCCGAGGGCTTCGGCGAGTACACTCTCGTGGGCGGGGCTTCGAGCCCCGCAGCCACCGTCGCGTCCGTGCTCAAAGACGTCGAGCATCTCCTGCGTGAGATCTCAGGCTGACTTTGCGCCGTGCAGAGCGGCATTCAGCCTCCTATAGCCCAAAGCTATGAGGAATATAGAGTCCACAGTTCTTGTGTAACTCTCGGAGATTCCGAAGACTGTGTAGTCAGAGGCAGCGACGCTGCAGTCTCACAGGTCTGGAACAAGGAAGAATCACACCCATGACTATGAAGAAGAAGTTTTCACTCATTGCCGCAGTTGCGGTGAGTGCACTTGCGCTGAGCGCTTGCAGCTCCGCGGCTCCCGACGCCCAGGGTGACGGCGAGTCCGCACGGACCGTCACCATCGTGACGTCGAACGATGCGCCCTTCTCGTTTGTTGACGAGGCGTCTGGCGATCTCACCGGTATTGACGGGGAGATGCTCGGTGCAATGGCGGAGTCGCTCGGCTGGGAGATCGAAGTTGTCGTCACCGACTTCGCAACGATGCCGCAGACCGTTCTGTCGAAGAAGGCCGATTTCATCGCTGACGGCCTCTACGTCACTGACTCCCGCAAGGAGACGCTCGCGTTCTCTGACACCTGGTACGTCCAGGGCGAGGGCATGCTCGTTCCCGCGAACTCAACCTTCACCTCGCGCGACGACGCCAAGGGCAAGACGGTTGGCGTGATGACCGGCACGACGCACCTCGAGATTGCTCAGGAGCTGACGACTGAGGCGAACATCAAGCAGTACGACTCGCAGGCGAACCTCATCCAGGCCATCGCCAACGGCCAGGTCGACGCGGGCTTCACGGACCAGGCGGTTGTCGCTTGGAGCCTCGTGCAGAACCCGAATGACAAGGTCAAGCTGGTGACGCCGTACGACCCGTACTTCCCCGGCACGATTGCTGCGGCCTTCCGCAAGGACGCTGAGAGCGATGCGCTTCGCGAGGAGCTCAACGGTGCCCTGGCAGAGCTGAAGGCTACGCCGAAGTACCTCGAGATCCTCGAGAAGTACGGTCTCAACGAAGACAACACCGCCGAATAACGCGCACGCCGATAGCGGGGCACCTTCCTGTGCCCCGCTATCTTCGTTTGAGGAGAAGTCTTGGAATTTATTGAAAATGTGATCGGCGTTCTGCCGAAGCTCATCAAGGCGGTGCCGGTCGTCGCGCAGCTCGCGCTCGGAGCCATGGTGATCGCCCTGGTGCTCGGCCTGCTCGTTGCGCTTGCGCGGCTCTCGTCGAGCCGTATCTTGCGCGGGATCGCGGTCGTGTATGTCGAGGTGCTTCGCGGCACCCCGCTGCTGGTGCAGCTCGTGTACATCTACTTTGTCCTGCCCGTGGTCGGTGTGCAGCTTGACCCGATCGCAGCCGGCATCATCGCGCTCGGCTTGAACTACGCCGCGTACCTGTCTGAGGTGTACCGCTCGTCAATCCTCGCAATTGATGGCGGCCAGACCGAGGCGGCGCTCTCGCTCGGTTACACGCCGACGAAGGCGCTGTGGCGGATCGTCATTCCGCAGTCATTCAAGG
This sequence comes from Leucobacter sp. BZR 635, assembly GCF_048061935.2. Classification (NCBI taxonomy): domain Bacteria; kingdom Bacillati; phylum Actinomycetota; class Actinomycetes; order Micrococcales; family Microbacteriaceae; genus Leucobacter; species Leucobacter sp. BZR 635. The sequence goes on from NZ_JBLUNZ020000001.1 coordinate 5,082, forward strand.
TTGCACTTGGACCGATCGGAAACTACTTCATCGCAATGGTGAAGGACACCGCGCTCACCTCAGTGATCGCCGTCTCTGAGATCCTGAAGACCGCGAATACGCTGAACTCCCAGACCTTCCAGACTGTTGAAATCTACACCGCCGCAGCGGTGCTGTATCTCGCGCTCTCGCTGCCGCTGTCGCGGCTTGTGATCGTGCTCGAGAAGAAGGTGAGAAGCCGTGCCTAACCCAGTGATTCAGATTCAAGACGTCTTCAAGAGCTTCCTCATCGGAGAAAAGCCCAGCCTGTGGCGACGGCTCACTGGCGGGGGAGACCCCCGGCGAACCCTCGAAGTGCTCAAGGGCGTCGACCTCGAGGTCATGCCCGGCGAAACCGTCGTGCTGATCGGCTCGAGCGGCTCAGGAAAATCAACCCTGCTGCGATGCATCAACAAGCTTGAGGTGATCGACAGCGGCAAGATTCTGGTGAACGACCATCTTGTCGGATACCGCGAGGGATCCAACGGCCTCGTCGACGAGTCTGCGAGAGAGACGGCGCGGAAGCGCACCGACATCGGAATGGTGTTCCAGCACTTCAACCTGTTCATGAACAAGACCGCGCTTGAGAACGTGATGGCGCCACTCATGCACGTGAAGAAGCTGTCGCGGCAGGAAGCCCGGCGCCTGGCAGAACCTGCTCTCGCAAAGGTGGGCCTCGCCGACCGGATGGAGAACTACCCCTCGCGACTGTCCGGTGGCCAGAAGCAGCGCGTCGCAATCGCACGCGCCATGGCCATGGAGCCCAATGTCATGCTCTTTGACGAGCCGACATCGGCACTCGATCCTGAGCTTGTCGGTGAGGTACTCGCGGTCATCAAGAAAATTGCGGCGTCGGGAACCACGATGGTCATCGTGACCCACGAGATGCAGTTCGCGCAAGAGATTGCCGACCGCATCGTCGTCATGGACGGCGGGCAGATTGTGGAGCAGGGCCCGCCCGATGCAGTGTTCGGCGATCCCCGGCACTCGCGCACCCGCGCGCTGCTGCGACGATCGGGCATCCTCGATACGCCAGAGACCGAGGTCGTCACCGTGCTCCCAGAGTTCGACGACGAGTAGCCTCCGGAAGGACTAGCCTTCTCCGGGAGGGCCGCCCTGCGCCGACACTGTTCGGCCGGGGCGGCCATTGCCGTATGTGCGCTCTTTCAGAATGTCATTGACGATGTCGATGAGCTCGCGGATAGCAGGCGAGTACACGCTGTTCCGGCGTCGGATCACTGCAATCGTGTCAAACAGCGGCGGATCGAACGGTGCGACGTGGATCTCTTTGGGAAAGTTCTCGCCCTGCGTCACCGCGCGCGAGACCATCGTGTCGCCGAGCCCGCGCTTGACGAGCTCGAGCGCGGCCTCGAGGTACTCCACCTCGACCAGTGGTTCGAGACGCAGCCCGCGCTCCTGCGCGCGTTCGCTGAGCTGCCGGCGCGTGGGATCGTTCCAGCTGTAGCTCGCGTCGTAGAGGACCACGGGGTGCGAGGTGATCTGCTCGATGCTCACCGTGCCCGAGACATGCTCCTCGTGGATCGATGCCCACAGCACCTCGTCTTGCACGAGCGGGAACACCTCGAGTTCTTCGTCGGGTACGGGGAGGACGACGATCCCGGCTTCGAGCGTGCCGTTACGAACACCCTCGACGACCTCGAAAGAGTTCTGGCCGAAGAGCCGCAGGTTCACGTTGGGGCGGCGGCGGTGAAACCGCTCGACCATGTCGGGAAGGAAGTAGAAGTTGGCGTTGCGGAGCACGCCCAGTGAGATTGAGCCGCGCTGAATGCCGCGGAGCTCGCTGAGTGCTTCGTCGGCGAACTCGGACGTCTCGATGATCTGGCGAGCCCACACGAGCAACTCGCTTCCCGCAGCCGTGAGGGCCAGTTTGCGTCCGGTGCGAATGAACAGCGGCAACTCGTGGTGGTCCTCGAGTTTGCGGATAAGCGCCGAGATCGTGGGCTGAGAAACCCCCAGCTGCTCGGCGGCGTTCGTGAAGGAACCGTGTACTGCGGCGTACACAAAAGCACGGAGCTGGGTGATCGTCATAGCTTAAGACTATGCGATACAAAGTTCACTGCCCCGTTGTATTGTTTCTGGCGCGGTTTTACCTTCAGAGATATGAAGTTTACGACTCCCATCCTCACCAAGTACGCCGACAACTACACGAGACTGAAGACCCCGCTTGATGTTCCAGCGGCGCAGCGGGATCCGAAGGTTGTCGAGACCGTCTCAGCCATGCTGCTCGATCTCGAGAAGCGCGGCCTCGACGCAGTCCGCGACTACGCGAAGAAGCTCGACAACTGGGGCGGCGAGGACTTCGAAATCTCACGGGCCACGCTCGAAACGAGCGGCGACCGGATCGCTCCCGACCTGCGTGCGGCAATCGATCTCGGAGCAGAACGGACGCAGGCGTTTGCCCGCCGCCAGCGCGAGGGCCACGTCGATTTTGACGTCGAGCTTGCGCCTGGCCTGCACACTGGTGTGCGCTACGTCCCGGTCGGTCGTGTTGGCGCGTACATGCCGGCCGGCCGCTTCCCGCTCACCGCGAGTGCGTTCATGACCGTCGGCGTCGCAAAGGCTGCCGGAGTGCCGCACGTGGTGGCGTGTACTCCGCCGCAGCCCAACGGCCTCGCGAACGACGCCGTGCTCTACACGGCCTTCGTCTCAGGCGTTGACCGGGTCTTCAAGCTCGGCGGCGTCCAGGCGCTTGCCGCAATGGCGTTCGGCCTGGTCGACGACCTCCCCGCTGACATGCTCGTCGGAGCAGGCAACGCCTTCGTTGCAGAGGCAAAGCGGCAGCTCTTCGGCCGCGTCGCTATCGATCTGCTTGCCGGCCCCTCCGAGGTAGCCGTGCTGTCGGACGAAACCGCAGATCCTGAGCTCGTTGCCGCTGATCTGCTCGGTCAGGCCGAGCACGGACCGAACTCGCCGGCTGCGCTCGTCACCACCGACGAGGCACACGGCCGCGCAGTGATGGAGGCCGTTGAGCGCCAGCTCAAGACTCTCTCGACCGCGGACATCTGCGGACCGGCTTGGCGCGACTACGGCTCGGTGACGGTCGCAGACAGCCGCGAGGTTGCAGCGGCGCTCATGGATGACCTCGCACCTGAGCACTTGGAAATCATCACCGGTGACGACGAGTGGTACCACGCGAACCTCCGCAACTACGGCTCGATCTTCGTCGGCGAGTGGAGCACCGTTGCATACTCCGACAAGGGAATGGCAGGCACGAACCACACGCTGCCGACGGCCGGCGGGGCGAAGCACAGTGCTGGCCTCTCGGTGTCTCGCTACCTCAAGCCGCTGACCTATCAGCGTGTTGAGCGCGAGGCGACCCCCACGGTAGCCCCCGCGACCATCACCATCTCGGCATCAGAGGGAATGACCGCGCACGAGGTGACCGCGCAGATGCGTCTCGACCGCTTCAACGCCGGGGCCTAGTTCCTCAATCGCCCAGCTCAGCGAATGCCCCGCGTCTCTGTCGGAGAGACGCGGGGCATTCGCGCGAGTTGACGCCGGAAGCCTGCTAGAACCGCGGGGCAAGCCCCGGCACCGCGGTCTAGAGCGGCAGCACAGCGTAGACCGCGAAGCCGCCGTCTGGAGTGGGGCTGGCCTCGATAGATCCGCCGAGCACCGCCGCGCGCTCGCGTAGCCCGTTGAGCCCCGTCCCCGATCCAACCGGGCTGCCGACCTGCATGCTCGCGGGGCCATTCACCACGGCGACGGTTACGGCGGCGTCGGTGACCCGCACGGTAACGTCGATGTCTGCTCCTGGGGAGTGCCGCATGGCGTTGCTGAGCGCCTCCTGCGCGATGCGGTACGTCGTGAGGGCGGTAGACGCAGGAACGGTCGCGCCACCACTGCCCGCGCCATCACTGCCCGCGTCACCACCTCCCGCGCCCGCCTCGGAGGCTTCGCCGGGGGCGTCTTCGAGGCCTTCCGCGCGGTACGCGATCGTGGCTCCGGACTGGCGACTCGACTCGATGAGGGTCGGAAGGTCAGCGAGCGTGGGTTGCGGGACAAGTGGCGCGCTTCCTTCGGGAGCACGCAGCGTCGCAAGAAGGCCTCGCATCTCGGTGAGTGCCTGCCGTGACGACTGGGCGATCGCCGCGAACTCTGCCTCTGCCTCGTCTCCGAGCCCGGCAATACGGTACTTCGCGGTGTTCGCCTGAATGCTCACGACGGACATGCTGTGGGCGACAACATCGTGGAGCTCGCGCGCGATGAGGTTGCGCTCGGCGAGTTCGCGCTGCTTCGCGTCGAGCTCGGCGTTTGCGCGCCGCTCTTCGACGAGCGCGCCGCGGTCGGCCGCAAAAGCGCGGATGATGATGCCGAGCAGCGCGATCCCGAGCGTGATGGAGGCCGTGACGACGAGGTTCGCGACCGCTCCGGAGGTGAACCCTGATCCGCTGGGCACCGTGGCGATAACGGTGGCCTGCGGCAGCACCCATGCGGCGAGTGCCCACGGCCACGGGAAACGTAGCGCGACGATGAGCACAATCCCCGTCTGCACGATCATCATGCTCACCGGCCAGGGGGCAGGCACACCCGCCGCTGCGGGCGAGAGCGCGGCGGCGACCGCTGGCGCAATCATGGCGACGGCAATCGCAAGGGCCGGCAGCCGGATAGCGAGCATGAGGGCGGCAGCCTGCGCGATGACGAGCACCATGGCGAACGCGGCATGCACAGAGTAGAGGGTGGCGAGAAGCGGCCAGCCGACGGCGATGAGGATGATCGCGGCGTAGCCGGTGATGATCCACGCCCAGCCCTCGGCAGAGCCCAGTGTCCGGCCGGTGCCACCGATTCCGAGCCTGGCGGCTGCCGGGTGAGATGCGGGCGAAGCGTGCGGGGCTGACGGGGCCGCTGCGGGCACAGCGAAGGATCTCGCCAGGTGGCCCGCGTCCGAGCAGAGCGCCGCCTGTGTCACTGTCGCGTCGAGCACGGCGAGGCCGCGCGCGAGGGGCGGGAACGAGGCGGCTGCGGCGATGCCGCACAGGGCATAGAAGACCGATTCGACCCAGAAGGAGTTCGCGACCTCGAGGGGAATCGCCCCCTCGCTCACGCTGAGCAGGAAGTTCGCGGGGAAGGGATTCTCGTTCCTGGGGAGGAAGTAGCCCCAGAAGACCCAGGTGAGTGCTCCGAGTGCCGCGGCCGCCCAGGAGATTGTCACGACGAATGAGAAGATCCGCAGCGGGAAGGCCACGAGTGTTTCGAAGGCGAGGTCGAGCCAGCGGCGCGGGTCGCGAAGGAAGCGCAGCATGCCGAGGGATCCGGGGCCGCGTTCCAGGTAGGGCGGGGTGTCGGCGGCAGCGCCCCACCAGCGGAGCCTGGCGCGGGAGAGCTCAGCGAACGTGGTGGCGAGCACGAGCGACAGCGCGAGCAGAGGCACCCCAACCCAGATGATGAGTGTGCTGATTGACGTCACCGTGAGGGTGAGGAGCAGCGAGAACGAGACGACGGCAATGGGAAACCCCGGGAGGATGTATCCGAGGTCGCGCCCGACCATGGCCGGAGAGTACAGGCGCGCGCGGGGGCGCTTCGTCTCGGAGCCGATGCCCTCGGGGGAGTGCGTGTTCATAGTGAAAGTGTTCCCTATCTGTCTGCCGTCGCCCAACTGTACGTGCGGCATGACAACCGGGGCATCCCTCGCCGGAGTGATCCGCGAAGCGCCCGAGGTAGCTCGCTGGGGTGAAGCTCAGCCGATGCGTGCGCTGAGACACCGGCGGCCGCGGCCATACGCCTATGATCGACGCATGAGTAACTCCGCGCAAGCAGCGCAGCCCATCCGCGTGGCCATCATCGACGACCAGGAGATGGTGCGGCAGGGTTTCGGGGCGCTGCTCGGGGCGCAGCCCGACATCACCGTCGTGGGCGACGCTGCTGACGGTGATGCTGCCGTCGAGCTCGTGAGGCGCACCCGCCCGCACGTGCTCCTCATGGACATCCGTATGCCGCGCATGAACGGGCTCGACGCGACGCGCGCTGTGCTCGCGCGCCCCGGAGACGACAACCCGCGCGTGATCATGCTCACGACCTTCGACGCCGATGAATATGTGTTCGCGGCGCTCAGGGCCGGCGCGAGTGGGTTTCTCCTCAAGGACGCGAGCGCTGAGGATCTCGTGCAGGCGGTGCGCATCGTCGCTGGCGGTGAGGCGTTGCTCGCCCCCTCGGTGACGCGCCGGCTCATCGCGGACTACGCGGCCCGGCCCGAGCCCAAGCAGCGTGCGACGCTCTCGCAGCTCACCGAGCGCGAGCTTGAGGTGATGCGACTCGTTGCCTCGGGCCAGACGAACGCGGAGCTCGCGGCAGCGCTGTTTCTTTCGGAGCAGACGGTGAAGACGCACGTATCGCGGATCCTCTCGAAGCTTGGGCTGCGCGACCGGACACAGATCGTCGTCGCCGCCTACGAGTCCGGCCTGGTGAGTGTCGCGGACTAGCGGCGCAGACTCGTTGCGCAGACTAGTGGCGCAGGCTGGCGGCGCAGGCTAGCGGCGCAGGCTGGCGGCGCAGGCTAGCGGCGCAGGCTAGCCGCGCTCGGGCGCTGGCCCAGGCGCCCGCGCACCGCGGCACGAGCCAGCGTCACCGGCGTCGCCAGCGTGAGACGCGTTCGCCGCTGGCCGAATAAGTAGTTGCCTCAGGCAACTACTGCTAACCTGGAGGCATGAACGAACGCCCGCGAGAACAGGCGGTGCACGAGCTGCTCGCCGCAGTGATCGGCCTGGTCAGAAACTGGAATGCGGTCTCCACCCAGGGCAGTATCGCGCGGGCAGTCGGCGTCGATATCCCCGCCGGCGACGTCCGCGCGCTCTACACGATGGGGCTGCTCGGCGGAGCGATCCGCCCAGCCGCCCTCGCCGACGAGCTTGCGCAGAGCCGACCGACAACGAGCAAGCTCATCGCGCGGCTCGAGGCAGCAGGCCTCGTCGAACGAGGGCGCGGCGAGGGCGATCAGCGCGCCATCGAGATCGCCTTCACCGAGCAAGGGCGTGAAGCGTACGCGCGCCTTGTTGCCGCTGGCACGCAGCTCGTCGATCAGGCGATGGCGCATCAGACGACCGCGGAGATCGACGTGATCACCGCGGCATCCAAAAGACTCACGGGAGAGTTTCGCGACTAAACGCGGGTGGATCGTTACCACCTGGGGAAGCCCCGAACGGGGAAGCATCACTGCGCGCTCCGCGTGCGCAGAACAGCACAAGGAGAAACACTATGATTCGCACATACGTTGTAACCGGCTCGGCTTCAGGCATCGGAGCCACCACGGCCCAGACGCTTCGAGACCGCGGTGACCGCGTCATCGGCATTGACCTGGCAGGTGCCGAGGTCGAGGCCGACCTGTCCACGAACGCTGGCCGCCTCGACGCCGCCAAGCGTGCCACCGAGCTTGCCGACGGCGTGATCGACGGCGTCATCGCCTGCGCAGGGATCTCGGCACCGATTGCCAAGACCATCTCGATCAACTACTTCGGCGTCACCGAACTGCTCGAAGCACTGCAGCCCGCGCTCGCAGCCTCCGCCGCCCCGCGCGCAGCTGTCGTGTCGTCGATGGCCTCGCTCCAGCCCAATTCGAAGGAGATGGTCGAGGCGGCGCTGTCAGGCGACGAAGCGGCGACGCTGCAGATCGCCGAGTCCATCGTGGCTCAGGGGCCGCAGGCTGGGTACGCTGTCTACCCCTCCTCGAAGCGAGCGATTGCGCGCTGGGTGCGCCGCGAATCAATCACCCCGGCCTGGGCCGGTGCCGGCATCGCCCTGAATGCGGTGGCTCCCGGAACCGTCGTCACGCCCATGACAGCCGAACTCCTCGCCACCGAAGAGGGCCGCGCGATTGTCGATTCCGCCGTGCCGATGCCCTTGAACTCGCACCAGCCTGCGCAGTCGATCGCCGATGTGCTCATCTGGCTCACCGACGCGCAGAACACGCACATGGCAGGCCAGGTTATCTACTGCGACGGCGGCGCAGACGCGACGCTGCGCGGCGACGACGTCTGGTCGTGGAACGACTAAACGCGGCTGCGGCACCCGAAGCGGAAATAGTTTTGGGGCCCTGGGCGTTTCATCGAAGCGGAGTGAAACGCCCCCGCAGAAGTGATGAGGCCAGACGATGACAGCAGCAAACGTGAACGAGCAAGTGCCGCGGGCAGCTGCCGACGCGTCCGCGCGGGGACTCGACGTTGAGTTCCTCCAACGAGACGGCTCCGGTCGCCCGACTTCCGGCGAGTTTGGTGGGGCGAGGATCGCGAAAACAGTGGTGGTGCAGCGCGGCGACTCGTTCGTGTTCGTGCTCACCCCGCTCGACGCCCAGTTCAGTTGGGCGAAGCTCCGCTCGCACCTCGGAGTCAACCGGCTCTCCCTGCCCGACGCCGACGCGGCGTTCGCGGCAACGGGATACGAGCGAGGCACGATCACTCCTCTCGGCGCTTCGACAGCCTGGCCTGTCATCCTCGACAGGAGCCTTGCCGGCGAGGAGATCCTCGTCGGCGCGGGTCAGCACGGGATCGGGGCACGCGTGCGTGCCGATGACCTCGTGCGGGCCTACGCGGCAGAGGTCGCCGAGTTGACTGACGTGGCCTGACCCACCACACTCACCGCACGGAGGACACAGTGACGAATCCCCAAGAACCCCACACCATCGCGATCGTCGGCGGACACGGGCAGATCGCGCTGCGCACGACGTCGCTGCTCACGCGGGCGGGCCACCGCGTGCTCGGCGTGATCCGCAATCCCGGCCACGCGAGCGCCGTCGAGCAGGCTGGCGGCGAAGCGGTGCTCGTCGATATCGAACACGCGACTGCCGAAGAACTCGCCGCAGCAATTGGCGGGGCTGACACCCTGCTCTTCGCTGCGGGTGCTGGCCCCGGATCCGGGCCAGCCCGCAAGGAGACTGTCGACCACCAGGGCGCGCTCACCGCGATGGCCGCCGCCGCCAAACTGGGGGCGCGGCTCGTACAGATTTCATACATTGGTGTGGCGAACACGCCGCCCGAGAGCGCCGGGCCCGACTTTCTCGCCTACCAGCGCGCGAAGTACACGGCGGATCTTGCACTCGAGGCCAGCTCGCTCGATTGGACCATTGTGCGCCCTGGCACCCTCACCGATGAACCGGGCACGGGGCGCGTCGCGGTCGGGACCCTCGAACGCGGCCCGGTGAGCCGTGACAACGTCGCCGAAGTGCTCGCACACGTGCTCGTTCGCTCAGGCTACGGCGGCGTCGCGTTCGACCTGCTCGACGGCGAGGTCGCCGTCCCCGAGGCCACGAACTCGCTTGTGGCGTGATTCTGGCGCGGATCGTGTAATATTAGAGGCTGTACTTCGGCGAGGGGTGCGCAAGCACCCGTTATCGACGCGGAACGACCTCCCCTTTGGGGCATCGCTGCGTCGCACGTTTAAAGTGCGAGACACCACGCCGGTGGAGAAATCCACCCGACACGGGGCGAGAGCCCGCAAGGAGAATCATTATGAGCGTTGAGAACAAGCTTGATGCAACCGTCCGCGAGAACTTCGGCAAGGGCGCAGCGCGCAAGCTCCGCGCTATTGGCAAGACCCCCGCAGTCGTCTACGGCCACGGCACCGACCCGAAGCACGTCACCGTTGAGACCCACCCGCTGAGCCTCATCGTTCGCTTCGCGAACCCGCTCGTCGAGATCACGCTCGATGGCAAGCAGGAGCTCGTACTCGTCAAGGACGTGCAGAAGGATCCGGTACGCCAGATCATCGAGCACGTCGACATGCTCATCGTGAAGAAGGGCGAAAAGGTCGAGGTCGAGGTCCCGATCCACGTGACCGGCGAGTCCTTCTCGGGCACCACCGCGATCCAGGAGCTCAACACGCTCCGCCTGCTCGTTCCCGCAACCGCGATTCCCGAGTCGGTTGAGGTCAGCGTTGAAGGCGCCGTTGAGGGCACCCAGTTCGTCGCTGGCGATCTCGTGCTCCCCAAGGGCGCAGAGCTCATCGATGAGGACACCCACATGGTCGTTCAGGTCGTCGTGCCGCGCGGCAGCGCAGCTGACGAAGAGGCCGCAGAGGGCGACGCTCCTGCTGCTGAGTAACCAGTAACGGTTGAAGAAACCCGCCGGGCGTGCAACCGCCCGGCGGGTTTCTTTGCGTGTAACGAGAGGGCGAGTTCCGCCGAGAGCTATTTCGGTGCGTGAACTCGACAATCACCCCTAGGCTTAAGGGGTGTTTTGGCGGCGAACGAAGAAGGACGAAGAGACCGTGGCGAGTGACAACTGGCTGGTCGTGGGACTCGGCAACCCAGGCCCGAAGTATGAGGCAACCAGGCACAACGTCGGGCAGATGGCGCTTGACGTGCTGGCGACCCGAATGAGTGCGAAGTTTTCGCCCCACAAAACAAACTCCCGTGTCGCCGAGGGACGGCTTGTTCCGGGCGGCCCGAAGCTGATCCTTGCGAAGTCAAACGGCTTTATGAACACCTCGGGCGGGCCAGTGTCGGCGCTCGCGAAGTACTTCGGGGTCGATCCCGAGCGGGTTATCGTGCTGCACGACGAGCTTGACCTGCCGTTCGACTCGCTCAAGCTCAAGCAGGGCGGCGGGCACGGCGGCCACAACGGTCTGCGCGATATCGCGAAGGCGCTCGGCACCCCTGAGTTTCTGCGGGTGCGGATCGGGATCGGGCGGCCGCCTGGCCAGCAGGATCCCGCCGATTTTGTCTTGAAGCCCTTCGCCTCCGCGGAGCGCGACACGCTCGCGGTGCTCCTCGAAGACGCCGCCGATGCGAGCGAGATGCTCGTGACGGACGGCCTCACAGCGACGCAGCAGCGCTTCCACGGAGGATCGCGGTGAGCCTGAAAGGGCTCGACGGCCTCCTGCAGGCGGCACCGTCGTTCGCGCGTGCGCTCGACGCCGCCCCCGTCGACTCCGAGTTTTCGGTCGCAGACGGACTGCGCGCCCCCCTCATCGCCGGCCTCATTCGCAGGCGGCGCGAGGGCGGCGACCGCGGTGCCTACCTGCTCATCGCGGCGACGAGCCGTGAGGCTGACGCGATCCGCCAGGCCGTCGCCTCGCTCATTCCCGAAGCCCGCACCACGGAGTTCCCCGCGTGGGAGACCCTGCCGCACGAGCGGCTGAGCCCGAGCGCCGAGACCGTTGGCCGCCGGGCGGAAGCGCTGCGGATGCTGCGCGACTACAGCGAGAACTCGGCGCAGTCGGAGGCGGGACCGCTCGTGGTCGTCGCGTCGGTGCGCGCGGCGCTGCAGCCGGTGTCGCCGCACGCTGCGCATGCTGAGCCCGTCGTGCTGCGCGCCGGGGCGGAGCCGCAGATCGGTGACGGCAGCCACGGCCTCGAAGCGCTCTCGCGCAGGCTCGTTGAGCTCGCCTACACCCGAGTCGACATGGTGACGAGGCGTGGCGAGTTCGCCGTGCGCGGCGGGATCCTCGACGTCTTCCCGCCCGCTGCTGAGCAGGCGATGCGCGTCGACTTCTTCGGCGACGAGGTCGACCAGATTCGCCGCTTCTCGGTGTCCGACCAGCGCAGCGCCGGCGACCCCGTCGAAACGCTTGAGCTGTGGCCGGCACGCGAGCTGCTGCTCACCGACGACGTGCGGCTGCGCGCCGCCGAGCTGCTGCCGCAGTTCCCTGCGCTGTCGACGATGCTCGAGAAGATGAGCGAGGGCATCGCGGTCGAGGGCATGGAGAGCCTGCTGCCGCAGCTCGTCGACGGGCTCGCGCCGCTCACCAGCCTGCTGCCCGAGGGCGGCGCGGTGCTCGTGGTGTCGCCCGAGCGCATCGCTGGCCGCGCGGTGAGCCTCGCCGACACCAATCGCGAGTTCCTTGAGGCGGCCTGGCACGCCGCGACTGCCGGTGCCGATGCGCCGGTGCCCACCGGCAACAGCGGAATGCTCACTGTTGCAGAACTCCGTCGCGCCTCCCGGCTTCGCCCGTGGTGGAGCATGACCGGCTTCGTGCGCGACGCCGGCGACGAGCCCGCCACCCTGGAGGGGGAGGAGCCACGCGGCCTGACCGTGATTGACGGCGTCGACGACGCAATCGTCACGGTGCACGGCGGCGCGGTGCGCCGCAACGCGGGCGACGGCGACGCGACCGCGCAGGCGCTCGTGCACCTGAGTCAGCGCGTGAGCGACGGTTGGCGAGCGGTCGTGACCGCTCAGGGCGCGGGGCTCGTGGAGCGCGCCCGCGACCTGCTCGCCGAGGCCGGGGCTGCCGCACGCATCGTCGACGAACTGCCTGAGACGCTCGAGGCGGGCGTCATCTACCTCGCGACGGGGATCGCCTGGCAGGGCTTCGAGAGCGAAGAAGCGAAGCTGCTGCTCGAAACCGAGACCGAGTTCTTCGGTCGCACGGTCACGTCACAGGGCCAGACCGGGCAGAAGTTGGCCCGTCGCCGCGGCAAGAACGTCGTCGACCCGCTCAAGCTCGTCGCGGGCGATCACGTCGTGCACGAGACGCACGGCATCGGCCAGTTCGTCGAGCTCACGCAGCGCATGGTGCCCACGGGCGTCGGCCGCGACGCGACAAAGGCGCTGCGCGAGTACCTCGTCATCGAGTACGCGTCGACGAAGCGCGGCATGCCGCGCGACAAGCTGTACGTGCCCACCGACCAGCTCGACCAGCTCTCACGCTACGTTGGTGGCGAGGCGCCGCCGCTGTCGAAGATGGGCGGCAGCGACTGGTCGACGGCGAAGAAGAAGGCCCGCAAGGCCGTTCGCGACATCGCCGTCGAACTCGTGAAGCTCTACTCGGCGCGTATGGCCTCGCCCGGGCACGCGTTCTCCGACGACACCCCGTGGCAGCGCGAACTCGAGGAGGCGTTCCCGTACGCCGAGACCCTCGATCAGCTCACCACGATCGACGAGGTGAAGCGCGACATGGAGCGCCCGGTGCCGATGGATCGGCTGCTCGCCGGCGATGTCGGCTTCGGCAAGACTGAGGTCGCGATTCGCGCCGCGTTCAAGGCGGTGCAAGACGGCAAGCAGGTCGCGATGCTCGTGCCGACGACGCTGCTCGCGAACCAGCACTTCGAAACGTTCCAGAACCGCTTCGCGGGCTTCCCCGTGCAGCTGCGCGCGCTCAGCCGCTTCCAGACCGACAAGGAAGCGAAGGAGACCATCGAGGGCCTCGCCGCCGGCACCGTCGACGTCGTCATCGGCACGCACCGCCTCCTCGCCGACAGCGTGATCTACAAAGATCTGGGACTGCTCATCATCGACGAGGAGCAGCGCTTCGGTGTCGAGCACAAGGACAAGCTCAAGGCGCTGAAGACCGGCGTCGACATCCTCGCGATGAGCGCGACGCCGATCCCGCGCACCCTCGAGATGGCGGTGACCGGCATCCGCGAGATGTCGACGCTCGCGACGCCGCCTGAGGATCGCCACCCGATCCTCACCTTCGTCGGCCCCCGGAGCGACCGGCAGATCTCGGCCGCTATTCGCCGCGAGCTGCTGCGCGAGGGGCAGGTGTTCTTCGTGCACAACCGAGTGAGCTCGATTGGGCGCACCGCAGCGAAAATCGCGGAGCTCGTGCCCGAGGCGCGCGTCGCCGTCGCGCACGGCAAGCTTTCCGAGCACCAGCTTGAGCAGGTCGTGCAGGACTTCTGGGAGCGCAAGTTTGACGTGCTTGTCTCGACGACGATCATTGAGACAGGCCTCGATATCGCGAACGCGAACACGATCATCATCGACCAGGCCGACAAGTACGGTCTGAGTCAGCTGCACCAGCTCCGCGGCCGCGTGGGCCGCAGCCGCGAGCGCGCATACGCGTACTTCCTGTACGACGCCGAGAAGCCGCTCACCGAGCACGCGAACGAGCGGCTTGAGACACTCGCCGCGAACAATGAGCTCGGCTCGGGCATGCAGGTCGCGTTGAAGGATCTCGAGCTGCGAGGTGCCGGCAACCTGCTCGGCGGCGAACAGTCGGGCCACATCGCGGGCGTCGGCTTCGACCTGTACCTGCGCATGATCGGCGAGGCCGTCAGCACGTTTAAGGGTGAGGACGTGCAGACAAACACCGAGCTCATCCTCGAGCTGCCGGTCGACGCGCACATTCCCGAGGAGTACGTGGAGAGCGAGCGACTGCGCCTCGAGGCGTACCAGAAGTTCTCGGCCGCTTCGCACCCGCAGGCACCCGCGGAGAACGTCTCGCTCGTGCTCGAAGAACTCACCGACCGCTACGGGGAGCCGCCCGCCGAGGTGTTGCGCCTCGCTGGCGTCTCCTCGCTGCGCCGCCGTGCCTCGCTGCTCGGCCTGACAAAGGTCGTGGCGCTCGGCCCGACGCTGCGCATGGAGCCGGTCACCCTGCTCGATTCCCGCCGGATGCGGATGAATCGCATGTACCCGGGCGGCAAATACACGGAGACGACGAAGACGCTGCAGATCCCGCTGCCAGGCGGCACGGCCTCGGCGCGCAGCCCGCTCGCGGGCGTCGGCCAGCGGTCGACCCCGGAAGACGGCGATATCGTCGCGTGGACGTCGAACGTGATCGCGGCGCTGCTCGAAACCGAGCCGGCGCCGGTGTCCGGCACCGAGTAGCCCACCACGCCCCTGGGCCGGTCTGGGCCTCACCGGAGTGGCGCGGCGCGTTCGCTCGCGTGTTCTGATATTCCGCGAAGCCTCCGGAACTCGTCAGGAATGTCCGAATCGGAACACCTAAATCGCCGCTGATCTGGGAAAAGATCTTTGAGGGTGCCTCAGTCGTTCAGGGTTGACAGGGCGAACAGGCGCTTCCTACGCTGACGATAAGCGCTCGGTCCTCGAGCAATTATTTGGGCCGATCGGAGGCGATGGTGCGTGTACTACGAGCTCGCTTGAACCGTGCCTTCGGGGTCGTCGTGCTCGTCGTGCTGACCCTGCTGCTTCTGCAGTGGGCGGTCGGCGCGGGCACCCACGCGCAGGCCGCGAGCACCCAGGCACTGACCGGCACCGCCGCCGCGCGCTCGAGTGCCGCGGCCGAGACCCCCGCGCCCGCCGCGGCCGCCCGGGAGTGCGGCACCGGCGTGAACGCGCAGCCCGAGCGCCGCCGACAGGTGAACCTCGTGATCGACGACTCGGGCTCCATGTTCTTCGACGGCACCACCGCCCTTGACCGCTGGTCGAACGCCAAATACTCGCTCGAAGTATTCGCGGCCATGATGGGGGAGGACGACACCCTCAACGTGTACCGCATGAGCGACTTCGGGGCGGGCGCGACAGCGGGCCCGCTGGTGTCCATGCGCGGCGGTGAGCCCGCGAGCGATCGCGTCGCCAAGATCCACGCGATCCAGCTGCAGGGTGGCGGAACACCGTACGCCCCGGTGCCGGTCGCCGCCGCCGATCTCGCGCTGGGAAGCGCCCCCGACAAATGGCTCGTCATTCTGTCCGACGGCGAGTTCAACGACCGCGCGACCGCGGAGGTGCAGTCCGACCTCACACGCTTCGCCGCCGAGGGCACGGCGAACGGTTCGCGGCTGCAGGTCGCTTTCCTCGCGATCGGCCCTGACGCGCCGACGCTCACCAACGACCCGGCAGCGGGCGTCTTCTTCGAAGCGGCCCCGCAGACCGCCGAGCTGCTCGGCAAGATGACCGCGTTCTCAAACATGATCTTCGCGAGGACGCTGCTGCCGCAGTCCTCGCCCGGGCAGCTCAACCCAGACGTCGACCTCGACCAGGTGCTCGTGTTTGCGCAGGGCGCGGACGTGAAGATCGGCGCGCTCACCACCGCGGGAACCGCGCTGCAACCGGAATCTCGGGTGCAGGTGTCGTGGGTGAAGAACCAGGATGCGCTCGTCGATGGCGCGAAGGTGCCCGCGGTTCCGAACGAGGCGCTGCGCGGCACGCTGGCGAGCTTCGTCGACGTTCCCGCCGGCACGAGCGTTGTCGATATTCAGGGCGCGCAGACCGTCGACGTGTTCTATTCGCCGCACGTTGCCTTCGGCATCGAACTCACCGACGCAGAGGGCGCGCGCGTCGACGCCGAGAAGATCGTGGGCGGCGAGTACACCGTGAACTTCGGCTTCATGAACGCCGACTGCGAGTTCATCGAGTCCGACCTGTTCGGCGATGTGGAGTTCTCGGCGGAGGTGATCCAGAACGGCGAACTTGTTGCGGAGTCGTTCGCCCCGGGCGATGTGATCACGCTGCAGCGCGGGGACGCGCAGTTCGCGGTGAAGGCCCGCTACCTCGAGGGGAAGACCTCAGAAGCGGTCATCGACCTCCACGTGCTGCGCCCCGCCAAGCCCACCGCGTTTCGCTCCGAGCCGACGAGCTTCGCCGTGAGCAAGCTCCCCGAGCTGCAGGCCCCCGAGGGCGCGCTGCGGCTGCACTACGCGATCAACGAAAACGGCACCACGACCGAGTTCGGCACCGAGGAGTGGGCGTCGTTCTCCGCAGACTCCTTCACAGTGACGTCGACGGAGCCGGGCCTCGACTTCGAGATCTCGGTCGGGGAGGAGCCCGGCGCGGTGTTCCTCGTGCCGCGCGCTCCGGGCGGCGACATCTATGAGGCTGCCACCGGCGAGATTCCCGTGTCGATCGAGGCGTCCCACGTCTACGACGAACAGCTCAACGAATCGCAGTACGACACAACGCTCACGATCACCGACGACATTTCGTTCTGGGATCGCGCCGTCGACTGGTTCGCGAAAACCGGCTGGAAGTGGCTCCTCGCCCTCATCGTGCTCATCTGGGTGCTCGGGTACGTATTCCGCAGGAGGCTGCCGAAGAAGATGCGCCAGCGGCCGCTCGTCGACTACCGGCCGAAGGCACTCGGCGGCAGGCGCGCGCAGTTCGACGCGAAGTTCGAGCGCAACCGCGGCGGCCTCCTCATCCCGTACGCGCCCGAGACCGGCACCATCAAACCGCCGTCTGCGATGCGCGGGATGCCCGCGCTGAAGATTAAGGCGGTCGGCGGCGGCCGCTTCGACGTCACGAACTGGAAGAGTGTCGCCGCGAACGGGAGGGTCTCCTTCGACGGCGAGCAACTCACCAAGGAGACGACAAAGGTGCGCTCGCTCCGCGGCAGCAGCGTCGTCACGGTTGCGAGCCCCGAGGGCAGCTACGACATGCAGCTCAACCAGACGAGGAGCCCGGGACGCAAATGATTCACGATCCAGACTTTCCGCAGTACCCACTCACTTTCCCAGTTTCAGCAGTATCCGTTGGAAGGACCATCCCATGCCCATAGCACCCACACTCATCCTCGGCCTCGGCGGCACGGGATCCGCGATCGTCGAGCGTGTCCACGAAATGGTGAAGGAGTCGGAGACGGCGCAGTCTGACCGCATTGCGTTCGTCGCTTTCGATACCGACGGCGGAGACCTCGGCAGGATCCGGCAGCAGAGCCCCGAGATCTTCACGATCCAAACCTCGACGCGCAACACCGTGGGCGAGTACCTCGGCATTAACACGAACGCGCGCGACAACTGGTTCCCCGTGAACGAGCTGATGAATCGCAAGACCCTCACTGATGGCGCAGCGCAGGTGCGCGCGATCTCGCGGCTCGCCTTCGACACCACCCTGAAGGCCGGCAACCTCACCGCCCTGCACCGCGCGATCGAGCAGCTGTTTCGCATCGACAAGGACCAGGAGGAGCAGTCGCTGCGCGTGATCATCGCGAGCTCGCTCGCGGGCGGCACAGGATCGGGGATCCTGCTGTCGGTCGCAATGTACCTGTCGAACTACCTCAAGGCGAAGTTTCCGAAGGCGAAGGCGATCACGCGCGGCTTCTTCATTCAGCCAGACGTGTTCTACAAGGTCATTCCGGGCGCGGAGGAGCAGCAGAACCTCCAGGTGAACGCCTACGCCGCGGTGCGCGAGCTCGACGCGTTCCTCATGAAGGGTGACAACACCCTCGGCCCGCAGTACGCGGACCTGAAGTTCGAGTTTCCCCGCGTCGGTGCCGCGGGGGTCGAGGAGGTGAGCGGAATGCCGTACGACTTCTGCTTCCTGTTCGACGCGAACAACAAAGACGGTGGCAGCCTCGACTCCTTCGCCTCCTACCTCGACCACGCCGCGACGTGCATCTACACGCTGTCGATCGGACCGATGTCGAAGAAGTCGAACTCGCGTGAGGACAACGTGCTCCGCGAGGTCATCAAGAACGACGGCCGAAACCGCTACGCCGGAGCCGGGGCGTCCCGCCTCGTGTATCCGTGGCAGCACGTGCGCGACGTCACGGGGCTGCGCTGGGCGAACGAGGCGCTGTCGTCACAGTGGCTGCAGTTCGACGCGGCCTTCAAAGACATGCAGGCCGCGCACGCGAAGCAGCGTGACGCGGGCGTGCGGGTGCGCGACCTTGACCGCGGCGACACATTCATCAAGTCGATCGAGAGCGCGGCGAACGCGAAGGACCCCTTCGCCCGCGCCGTGCAGGAGCAGTGCCTCACCTTCGACGAGGAGCGCGTGAGCGTCACCGGCAACCAGTGGGAAACCTACATCGGAAACCTCAAGGCCTTTGTCGAGAACGAGGGCGTTGACTCCGCGAACGCCGATTCGGCGATGGAGATCAAGGGCAACATTCAGGGGCTCGACCAGGAGGTCGAAAACTCCCGCTACACCGCCCTGTTCGATGACCTCGAGCGGCACCTCCTGAAGGTCGAGCGGAACGCCGAAGAGCAGGCTGGCGTGCTCGGGTACACGCTGTTCAAGGCAGACAACGTCGCCGTAACGAAGCAGAAGGACGCCCACCGGCTCGAGACCTACCTCCGCGACCGCATCACTGGCACGTTCATCCATCCCGTCTCCGCTCGCTACTTCCTGTACCAGACGGCGCGCATGCTCGTGCTTGAGAAGACCCGGCTCGAGTCAGACATGGAGGCGAGCCGCAACTACTTCCGCGACTTCGAGGAGCAGCACTTCGACGATCCCGACACGGAAGAGGTCGAAGACGCCGACATGTTTGCGACCCGCCGGCTGTCCCTGAAGGAAAAGCTCACGAAGAAGCCCGGCAAGGAGAAGCGCGACATGGTCGAGGACTTCTACAAGTACCTCGCCAACACCGAGAAGTACGGCAACCAGATCGTCTACCGGGTCGTCCTCACCGACGCGATGGAGTACGTGGCGGGCCTCACCGAGGCCTTCGAACGCTTCTTCGTGTCGCTCGACGGCAACCTGAAGCGGCTCTCCACGAAGATCGAGCAGGAGCGCACGAAGTACGACGACCTCAACGGCTCGACCACGCGCTACGTCATGGCCTCCTCGGCATGTCTCGATAGCCTGTACGACACGATGACGTACCAGGGCAAGGTGTCGACGCTCGACTCGCAGCTGTCGGAAGACATCTACAACCGTGTGCGCGCGTACCACCTGCTCACCGACGAGAAAGACGAGGGCTTCTTCCGCGACCTGTACTCGCAGACGATCCTCGGGTACTTCTCGCGGGAGGTGATGGGCACCTACGGCGAGCAGATCAAGATGGACATCATCCAGTCGCTCGAGCGGGAGTACCGGGTGCTCAGTGGCGACTACGGGCTGGAGAACGCGAGCCACTACGTCGCCGACGAGATTGAGAAGGCGAAGCGCCTCGCTGCCCCGTTCATCGAGCAGCCCCTCGGTGAGGAGCGGCACCCGATCGTGGCTTGCGCCTACAACCCGGCGATCGAGGGCGACGCCGACCCGAAGCGCAAGAGCCTCATCTCTGAGTTGCTCGGCAACTACGGCGGCGAGCGCGACGCGGAGATCAGCCTCCACGAGATCCTCTTCTACAACGCGATCTACGGCATCCGCGCTCGCGACCTCTCGAAGTTCGCCCCCGAGCGGGTTGCCGCGACCGAGCACCGACCCGCGGGCGAGTACTTCTCGGCCTACTACAACCTCGTGTCCGGCATCCGCCCGACGGTGGGGGAGACGAAGGTGATCACGCCGCACGTCGATCGCCGCTGGCACTCCATCTCGGAGCTGCCGGATCTTGACGATTCGCATCAGGCGTCGATCCTCCTCGATATTCACCGCGCCTTCCTGCTCGGCCTCGCGTATCGGCGGATCGACTGGGCCGAGGCGGCAGCGGGCAGCAGCAACGTGTACCGCTTCGAGTCGGCGACGAGCCGCGACGAGGACTTCGTGGTCTCGAACGGTACCCCGTGTGACCAGTTCTACGAGGTTGTCGACGCGCTCACCATCAATCCGGTCGCGGTCGACGACATTCTCTCGGCTATTGCCAGGAAGAACGCGAAGGAGCGCGAGCACATGCGGCTCGAGACATTCGACGACAGCACCCTCGGGCGCACCGTCGCCGAGGGCCTCCGGCTCGACCAGTTGCGGCGTGAGTTCCCCGCGTTCCAGGGCCTCGACTTCTCGGTGTTCGATGTTGCTGCGTTCTACGCGCTGTCGACGCCGTCTGAGGAGTACATTGAGGAGCTGCAGTTCGCGATGACCACGAACTTCCTCACCGTGCTGCGCGCGGAGATCTGCGCGATCACAGATGTGGAGGATGCTCCAGCGAAGGTCGACGCGGTCGTGCGGTCGCAGTTCGAGCGTTTCGCGGAGAACATTCCCGTGTACCGCGGCGAGGCGGGCAAGTCGTTCACCAGGAAGCTGCGCACCATCGTGCGCGCGGTGAAGGCGTTTGCCGAGGAGTACGACATGTTCGAGCTCGCGACTCGGGCTGTCGCCGTTGACGACACCCTGCGCACCTCGAACTAGGCCTCCGTGTTCACGGTCATTCTGCTCAGCGCGAGCGCGCGGGCGATTTTTGAGCCGGTGCGAACCTATTTCGAGCCGTACATTGAGTCGGGCGAGATCGCGCTCTGCGCCTGGGACGAGTCGCCGCGTGCCAGGCACATGTACGAGGCGGTCCCCGGCCTGCCTGAGCTCATCAAGGGCAAGGCTGCCTGGCGGGCGGTGGTCATTGACCACCCCCGCGGGCTGCCCGCCCACGAGACCGGGGCGATTCGCGACGCCGAGAACCCCTTCGACTTTCTCGATAACCTCAATCCGAATCTCAACCTTGCTGACTCGCCCCACGCGTTGATTCGGATCGCCCACATCCTGCTCGGGTATCCGCAGCTCTCCGCGAAGCACTTCGAACCGTATCTGCAGTATGAAGATCGCGACACGGGTGAGCTCGTGACGGGGGAGCCGCGGGCGCTCGTCGCGCGCTTGAGCGCGCGGAAATCTGCGCAGGCTGCTGGGCCGGAGGCCGCGGTGGATCTGGATCGTGACCGCACGGAGGAGGAGTGGTTCGCGCTCGCGGCGATGTCGATCGGTGAGCGACACAATCACGTGCGCAGGTTCTTCCGTGAGGTGCCGTACAGCGACGCCGAACAGCGTGAGCACGCGAAACTCGTGAACCGCTACGCGATGAAGGAGGTGCGCCCCTCTGAGGTCGTGTTCGTCGCGACCCGCGCCCCGGTTGAGGAGGACGAGAAGGCGGAGCTGCGCAGGGCCTGGAGTTCGGAGCTTGCGCACGTTCCGTCGCGGTTTATTGAGCGCAACGACTATCCGCCGATGAGTCGCTTCGCGGTCTACGACCTGCTCGAGCCCGAGAACTCGGGTTACGAACAAGACCAGTTGCGGTTTTGGTTGAGCGTGCTCACCACCGCAACGAACCAGTTTCCGCCGGGCGGGTTCCAGGCAGATCGGGTGTACCAACTCGGCGTCGAGTTCGCCGACGAGGGGCTCGGGCACATGCTCAACGAGCACCTCTCGCAGCTCGCGCACGCGCGGGACCGACTCGACCGCATTATTCGCACGCTGCCGCGCGAGCCGGCCGCCGCCGACGACGTGCTGCAGACCGTCGAGACCCCGGTGGCGTTTGACGACTTCGGGGGCGACGAGCTGCAGGTGAGCGACAGCGGTTACGGCCTTGCGACCGATCATCCGGTCGACGAGTTCGGGCGGTGGGTGGGCGAGGTGAACGGCGTCTCAGGCCGAGCGGCGCTGTTCATGCGCAAGCCGCGCCGCGCCGTCGTGCGCGCGGTCGCTGATGCGCGCGCGATTGCCGTGGCCGTTCCCGAGCCGGAGGATCCACTCACCGAGCTCGGGCGCGAGGAGCTCGACGATGCGCTCGCGCAGCGGCTCGAGGGCCTCGTGGTGCCGACCACGGCGCGGATCCTGGACAAGGAGGGGATCCATCGCGCGATCCGCTCGGGGGATCGCGCGATGCGCGGCCACATCGAACAGCGGATGCCGCGCTCCACCATCGCGGCGGTCGCTCTACTCAGCCTCGGCGTCTGGCTTGCCGCGTTCGTGCCGTACCTGTTTCAGGCCGGTCGGCGCGGGCCGGAGCCACTACTGCACGGTGCCGGACTCGTGCTGCTCGTGCTCGGTGTTCTGGGTATCGCGGGCTTCGCGACCCTGTGGGCGATGAAGCTGCTCCTGCTGCGCCGGATCGATGGTTTCAACGCCGCGATCAGGGCCGAGGTGAACGTGGTGAAGAACGGGGCGGATCGCTTCGCGGAGTTCCTCTCGACCTTCGTGAGCTACCGCCGCGGTGCCGACCGCATCAGGGCCTCCGTGCTCACGAGCGACGCGCGCGCGGTGGCGTTGCGGCAGCAGCGGGCGCTTCGTGAGCGGATCGTGCGCCGGATCGATGAGGAGAAGGAGATCGTGCGCGGCCTGGGCGTGCCCCTGGAGATGCACGGGATCCCCGACGGGCTCTACACCTTCGACCCACTCACCGACGACCCGGACCGAGGGCTGTTCGGGTTTCCCACCGGTGAATCGCAGATTCCCTTCAACGACTCTGGAGACTTCATTTCCGCACCGTATGACTTCGTGACGAGGCTGACGCTGACCCGGCTGGTGCTGCAAGACACCCGGGCCCCCGAACCCGCGGAGGAGGCACTGTGACCGGCCTGTCTGGGCTGCAGGGCCTACTCTCGGCGTCGATCCTGCTCGGCGTTCTGCTGCTGCTGCGCACCGCGAACACGAAGCGGGAGCAGCGGCACCAGCAGTTCGTGATGCCCGTGATCGCGATCGGCTACGCGGTCGTCATCGCGGTCGTGTTCTACCGCTTCAACGCCTGGTTCGACCGGGTCCTTGCGGGGCTCTTCCAGCTCATTCCGTTTCTTGAGCGGCTCTACCAGACGCAGTGGCTCTACATCATCGAGAACGTCGCGGTCGTGCTGGTGTTTCTCGCGCTGAAGTTCGCCTACCGCCCCATCGCACACCGGCTGTTCTCGGGCGAACGCTTCCCTGGCAGCGCGGTCGTCGAACAGTTCTACGACTACGACGTCGCATCGGGCCGCTGGAACGTGAAGAACCGGCTGAGCCAGGTGCGGCTACTGCTGCAGGTGCTGTACTGGGTGAGCCTCCTCGTGACGCTCGTGCTGCTCTGGGCGATGAGCGCCTACCCGGCAGCCCCCGCGTTCACCGCGATCGCGTTCCCCGGCCTCGCCGTGCTCGTGCTCGGGGAGATCTGGTGGGCACTCGACGGACTCACCCGCGAGGAAGCTCGCGGCCAGCTCACTGGCGAAGACGACGCATCGCGCCGCATCGTCAACTACGCGGCCGTCCGCGAGGTGTTCAGGGAGACGTTTGCGGGCCGCGTGCTCGACGAAGGCGTCGACCTCGCAAACCCCTACTCGCTCGACTCCTACGCGGCGCTTGACGAACTCACGCACTCCGAGGAATACATCGAACAGCTCTTCGGGCGCTTCTTCAGCGAGGCGAAGCAGGCCGGGGCACAGATCGACGAGAACCTCGTGCACACCTCAATCGGGGTGCTCCGCGGGCGAAGCACCCTCATCAACACTCCGTTCTACGCCGACCTCGGCATGACGCTCGCGCTGCCGAGCTACATCCGACTGCTCAACGGCGGCAAGTGTCTGATCGTGCTCGGGCGTGACTCGGGGGCCGGCGAAATCTCTGACTGGTTTACTGCAGCCCTTGAGAGCATCACCGGGGTGCCGGGGCTCTGGAACGTGGGTACCCTCACGCCCGGCCGCGACGACGACCTCGACGTCGGAGTGCTCAGGCTCGCAGACCTCCACAACCTCGAGCTGCTCCGCGAACACGACGAGTTCTTCCGCGGGGTCGAGACGGTGCTGCTCATCGAACCCTCGCGCATCCTCGCGACCGGGCAACTCGGCCTGAGCGTCGTCGTCTCCCGGCTCGGCCGCGGAACAGCGCCCGTGTACGTCGCCATCGACCGCAAC
This sequence comes from Leucobacter sp. BZR 635, assembly GCF_048061935.2. Taxonomy (NCBI): domain Bacteria; kingdom Bacillati; phylum Actinomycetota; class Actinomycetes; order Micrococcales; family Microbacteriaceae; genus Leucobacter; species Leucobacter sp. BZR 635. Next base: position 29,143 of record NZ_JBLUNZ020000001.1, read on the forward strand.
CACGACGGTCTCGTCGACGCGCTCTCGCACCTGCTCAAGGTGAACATCACCGACGTGATCGCCACCGGCCAGACCCTCGGCTCAAGTTCGGCGATGGTGTGGGACGCGAGCGGGCCGCAGCTCGCCGCGCAGATCATGCCGGGCGTCGCACGCTACCTGGGCGTCGGCACCGAGATCGCGGCGGTCGCACTGAAGTATCACGTCGCAGAGGTCGAGTGGGTGGGCGGCGACAAGTTTCCCGTCGTCGACATGTCGTGGATCGCAGGGCAGTACTACGGCAAGATCAACTCCTTCGCCGAGATGACGCTGTCGCAGCGCTCGCTCGACTCGGCGCTCAGACCGCGCGCGAACCCGCTCGGGCTCGAACGCGCCAAGCACCGCTTCCTGGTCGTCGAAGACGAACTCTCAAACGTCTACGAATCGATCCGCCTCTTCGCCTCACGCTCCACCGACAGCGGGTTCATCAACCTCATCAGCGAGGACTACCTGCTGCGTGACTACATGGTGCTGAACCGCGAGCTCTTCTCGGTCGACGCAAAGGCCATCCCGTCGATCGTGCCCGACTACGCGCGCACGAGGCGCAACACGGTGCTGCGGCTCATCGTGATGCTCTCGGCCTACGCGATCAGCGAATCCGTGCTGCTGCGCGAGCTCGAACTCGTCGGCTGCGTGCCCTCCGAACCCGATGAGAATAGCTCCGAGATGATCGAGGCCCCGGTGAGCGTGCTGCTGCGTGAACTCATCGACACCTACCTGGGGCTGTCCGGCGTGCGCATCGAACAAACCCCGGAGAGCGCCGCAGGGTACGGGGAGACCGCAGAGCGCAGCTTCCGCATCCCCGCCGGCACCGTGCTCGACCGGGTGCTCAACGAACTCGGCGCCGCCTACTTCCTTGTCGAGGACGAGGCGGAGGGGCGCGACTTCATCGGCGGCTGCCTCCACAACCACGTGCAGCAGACGCTGCTGCCGGGACAGTTCATCACGGTCGCCGGAAAATACTACGAGGTGCTCCGATTCGGCGCCGAGGGCCACGGGGCCGAGGTCGTGCTGCGGCGCGCGGCCGAACACATCACCGGGCGCCCCGCCTACCGGCAGCTGCGCAGCTTCAGCATTGACCGGTGCGAGCCAGCCGACGAATCCGCGCCGCGGCGAGCCGACAGCCAGATCGTGGCCGAGCGCCAACTCGTCTCGCTGCGCGTGCAGACGCACGGCTATCTCGAGCTCTCCGCGCGCTCACAGCTCGCTGACGCGCGGGTGGTCACGGTGCCGGATCTCGCCGAGCGAAGCTACATCGCGAAAGACGCACTGAAGATCGCGTTGCCCGGGAGCACTCCGTCCGTCCGCGGCACCATCGCCGTGCTGCTCAACGAGCTCTTCGTGAGCCTCTTCCCCGGCGGGCACCCCTTCGTGGTCGCGCTCGCCGCAGATCCCGAGCAGCACTTCGGCGAACTGCTCCCGGAGTTCCAGACCGTGGGCGACGAGGAAGCGATCTACATCGTGGAGGACAGCCTCGTCGATCTGGGGCTCAGCGTGGCCGTCGAACGCCACTGGCAGCGCATCTTTGGCATCGTCACGGACTATCTCGCCTGGCTGAACGAACCCGAGCCCGAAACCGCCGGGAGCGAACCGGCCCTGGTGATGTTCCCCGGGGACACCGCGGAGGATCTCGCCGAACGCGAGGCGCGCATCGCGGAGGCAGCTGAGCGCGGAGGCTACGAGAGGCCCCAGCGGCTCGGCTGGTGGGCGCGGCTCAAGCGGCGGGTCGCTGGCTGGTTCACGCGCACCGCCCCGGCGAGCGC
>NZ_JBLUNZ020000010.1:0-4292 GCF_048061935.2 Leucobacter sp. BZR 635
AGCCCCGATTCATCCATTCCGCCCCTCGCGTACCCATCGCAAGGGGCGGAATGGATGAGTTGGGGCAGGGAGGAAGCCGGGCGGCCACCCGCGATTCCTCGCCCGCGGCACGTCTCCCGCGGCACGTCTCCCGCAATGCATCGGGCGCACGCCTTCGCGCGCGAAGACCCCGCACGGGCCCGGGTCTGCGCGCAGCCAGCAGCCCCACCACCCCAGAAAACACAGAAAGCCTCACCCGAAGGTGAGGCTTTCTATCCGGTGACCCTAGCGGGATTCGAACCCGCGTTACCGCCGTGAGAGGGCGGCGTACTAGGCCGCTATACGATAGGGCCGGACGCGTTGCCTTTGCCTTGAGCCTGAGCTCTCCGCTGCAACTCATATATATTCCCACATCCACGGGGGGCGCACAAATCGAGGCCGCTTTTCCGGTGCGCCCGCGCGTGTTGCGGGCCCGGACTACTCCTTCGCTCGCGCCACCATGCGCTCGCTCTCGCGCTTCTTCAGCCATCGGTTCACGAAGAGGGCCATGAACATCCAGCCGCCGAGCGCGGTGATCACCCAGACGATGAGCGGCGCGAGCAGCCACGAGCTGAGCCCATGGATCTCGATGCCGCCCTCGAACAGCGAGGCAATCCAGAGCGCGAGCAGCGTCGAGGCCAGGCCGACACCGCCAGCAAGCGGGGCCGCGTAGCGCTGCGCAACACTGAGCACGAACGGGCCGAGGATGGCTTGCGCGAGCGTGAAGACGCCAAGCGCGATGAAGAAGCCGCTGGGGTGCAGCGTCACGTCGGGCAGTGCGAAGTGGATCACGACGAGCGCGATCGCAGCGAGCACGAGCTGGGAGATGACTTGAAAGAGAAGACGCATCGCGAACTTTCGGTTGTCGGGGTGGGGTGGACTAGGCCTCGTTTGGGTGGGGCCTAAAGGGTTTTGCGGGGAGGTCTGGGCCGTCCCAGACCTGAATGATGCCCCACGCCACCGCGGCGATCGGCACAGCGAGGATCGCGCCGAGCACGCCGCTGAGCACGGTGCCGATGGTCAGTGCGAGCAGGATCACGAGCGAGTGCAGCTTGAGCGCGCGCCCCATGAGCACAGGCTGCAGGAAGTTCCCCTCGAGCTGGTTCACGAGCACGACGACGCCGACAACGAGCACTGCGCTGAGCGGCCCGTTGGCCACGAGCGCGACGAGCGCCGCGAGAATGCCTGCGACGGTGGCACCGACGATGGGGATGAAGGCGAGGATGAACACGAGAGCCGACAGCGGCAGCGCGAGTGGCACGCCGAGGAAGAACAGGCCGATGCCGATGCCGATCGCGTCAACGGCAGCGACAGCCGCGGTGCCGCGCACGTAGGAGCCGAGCGTCGACACGGTCTTGTCTCCGGCACGCTTCGCACGGGCAAGGCCCTCACCGCGGAACGGGCGCAGCAGGAAGCGCCAGATCTGTGGGCCGTCCTTCAGGAAGAAGAAGAGCACCACCACGAGCAGCACGAGCCCGGTGACAAAGCTCGTGATCGCGCTGACGCCGGCGAGGGCACCGGAGCCGAACTGCGAGCTCGTCACGAAATCGATGATCGTGTCTTGCCACTCGGAGATCTGCTCGGACGTCGGCGCGAAGGGCAGCGTCTGCACCCATGCGAGCACCTGTTCGAAGCCGTCCTGCGCCTGTTGCGCGAGCTCGTCCCACTCGTCGCGGACGGCCCACACGATGAGCCAGCCGACACCGGTGAGGAGCAGCAGGATCCCGAGCAGGACGGCGACAGTTGCGAGCACCGGAGGAACCCGGTGCCGCTGGAGCCAGCGCATCACGGGAGCGAAGGTGCTCGCGAGGATGAGGGCGAGCAGGATCGGAATGAATACGGTGCTGAGCGTGCGCAGCCCGAAGACCACGCCGGCGGTGAGCACGAGAACGATGATCACCTGCAGTGACCGGGTTGCGACCATGCCGAAGCCGTCGCCCCATGCCCCGCCAGCGCGGCTGCGGGCCACCGGGGACTCGGGCGTCGGCTGCGACGCCCCGGATCCCTGCTCCCCACTGTTTGGCGCGCGCATACCGCTCCGTCGCTCCAACTCAACTATGCGTCGAGTGAGTACCTGCTCTGTGCGCCGTCCGAACACTTGTGACCCCTCCTAGCTGTGGACCATGTGTTTTGGAGTCTACGCCCGGAGCGCGTGCGCCGCGACGAATTCGCGGAGCGTCGCCTCATCGTCAGCCATCTCGGTGACGTGCTGTGGCAGCTCGAGCAGCCCCGCGAGGTCCGCTGGCAGGCCCGGGCGCTCCCCCGTCGCCTCGAACACGATGTCGGGGAACTTCGCGGGCTTCGCCGTCTCCAACACGAGCATCGGCACCCCCGCTTCGACGTGCTCGCGCGCGACCTTCACACCGTCGGCGGTGTGCGGGTCGATCGTGACGCCGCTGTCGGCGTGCACCGAGCGGATCGTCTCGACGCGATCGGCGTGGGTGCTCGTGCCGCTAAGAATGCCGAACTCGGCGGTGAAGCGCGGCAGCTCCGCGCTGAGGTCGAGCCGCCCCGTCTCATCGAGCTCGCGCCAGGCGGCGTTCAGCCGCTCGGGGTCGCGGCCGAGCAGGTCAAAGATGAAGCGCTCGAGGTTCGACGCCTTCGAGATATCCATCGAGGGGCTCGAGGTTGCGTGCGTATCGGCCGAGGTGCGCGGCGCGTAGATGCCGGTGCGGAAGAAGTCGTCGAGCACGTTGTTCTCGTTCGCCGCGAGCACGAGGCGGCGGATCGGGGCCCCCATCTCGCGGGCGTAGTGGCCCGCGAGGATGTTGCCGAAGTTGCCCGAGGGCACCGTCACCGAGATCTTGAAGGACTTACGATCGTCTGCGGCGAGCGCGTCGCTCGCGCGCAACCAGGCCCAGAAGTAGTAGACGACCTGGGCCGAGATGCGGCCGAGGTTGATCGAGTTCACGGCCCCGATGTTGAACTCGCGCTTGAACTCGAGGTCGCCCGCGAGGCTCTTCACGAGGTTCTGGCAGTCGTCGAAGACGCCCGCGACCGCGATGTTGTGAATGTTGTCGTCGTCGAGCGAGTACATCTGCGCGCGCTGGAAGTCGCTCATGCGCCCCTGTGGGGAGAGCATGAACACGGAGACACCCTCCTTGCCGCGAAGCGCGTACTCTGCGGCTGAGCCCGTGTCGCCGGAGGTTGCCCCGACGATGTTCAGGGTGCGGCCGGTCTTCCGGAGCACGTACTCGAGCGACTGCCCGAGAAACTGCATCGCCATGTCTTTGAAGGCGAGGGTGGGGCCCTCGGAGAGACCGAGCAGCGCGATCGATTCGCTAATCGGGGTGACGGGCACGATCCCCGGCGCGAAGTTCTTCTCGGGGTAGGCGCGCTCGCACATCGCGGCGAGCTCCGGCCCGGGGATGTCGGTCGCGAAGAAGCTGAGGATCTCGGTTGCCAGCTCGGCGTAGCTCAGGGAGCGCCAGGTCTCAATGCGGTCGAGCGTGATCTCGGGCATGGTCTCGGGAACCGCCAGGCCGCCGTCCGTCGCGAGCCCCTCAAGCAGGGTTGCGCTAAACGGGGCAGGGGTCATTCCGCCACGGGTCGAGATGTATTCCACCGATGCTCCTTTAGACGATTCGTGCTGCGGCGGGGGCCGCGCTCACCCCATTCTATTGAGGAACATCACCGGCGATGGCGTGGCCCGGGCAATGGGGCGCGTGAACGGGCATTTGCCTCGTTCGTTACTCTGCTTCGAGCTCGACCCACCAGCGCAGGGGCGTGCCCGGTAGCAGTATGGGTGCCGTGCCGTTCAGGGATGCCCGCGCAAGGTCGTCATAGTAGGCGGTCGCTGGTTCGATCGCGATCACGGGTTCGTGCGCGAATGCGCCGGCGTCGAACCAGAGGCCAACGTAGGGGCAGGCTTCGGACCAGCGCATCCGGAGCGCCGGATACCCGGGGCGGATGAGCCGCGCTGACCGCGCTGGCTGCTCTGGCGAGACGTAGAGCTTTCGGCACCGCCCGGGCGCGAGAGTATCGATGGTGGCCGCGGCAGCGGTCCACGGGGCTTCGAGCGCTGGCTCCGCCAGCACGTCGACGATCCGCTCGACGTCGCCCTCGAGTTCCACGCGTGTCCCCGCGGGTGCGGAGAATTGTGGGTGCGCGGCCCAGAGGAAGGGTGTCGGCTGCGCGAGCGCCGTTGCCGAGTACTCGAGACGCAGGCCCCGAGGGGTCGGCGTGATCCTCCGGGTGAATTCGACCTGCAGCGCGGCCCCGACGGCTGTGAGCGTCTCGCCGTCGGCAGCGAGCTCAAAGGGCTGGTCCCAGAG
>NZ_JBLUNZ020000011.1:0-29195 GCF_048061935.2 Leucobacter sp. BZR 635
TCGCCGTGGTCGGGTACCGCGCGCCCGTCGACGACACAGGCGTCGATGGTCGGCGCGCACTCGTCCCAGCCGCTCATTTCGGAGTCCACGAACGGGAGCCCCGGCCCTTCACCGGCACTCGCGCGTTGCTGCGCCAGCCACTCGCGCCCGTCGGCGTCGCGGAGCGAAGTGATTTTCGCCCCGCGATCGACGCGCACAGTCGCCGAGAGCCGGTCTCCCCGGATGAGGATCGTCGACATGGGCCCGGCTACGAGTACAGTGAGGAGGTCTGCCCGCCGTCGACGGGAACCGAGACCCCGGTGACGTATGAGGCCCCCTCGCCGGCGAGGAAGACGATGACGGAGGCGATCTCCGCGGGCTCGGCGAAGCGCCTGAGCGAGGCTTGCATCTCTGCGGCCGCGACGCCGTCATCGTCCATGCCGTCCCACACCCGCGTGTTCACGGAGCCGGGGAGCACGGCGTTCACGCGCACCTCGGGCGCGTAGTCGAGGGACAGCTGCCTGGTGAGGGCGACGATTCCGCCCTTTGCTGCGGCATACGCGGGGTGCCCGGGCCACGCGAGCAACGCGTGCACGCTCGAGACGTTGACCATCGATCCTCTCGCGGCCGTGAGCGTGTCGTGGAACGTGTGCATGGATCGGTAGATGCTGCCGAGTGACACGTCGAGCGTCGAGTGCCATCCGGCCGAGTCAAGCTCGTGTGCGGGGGCCACAACGTTACGGAACGCATTGTTCACGATGACGGCGGGTGCTCGGCCTCCGGCGCGCAGCGCAGCGGAGAGCGCAGCCCACTCCTCATCGGAGGCGACGTCGAGCCGGTGCCCGGTGGCCGATCCCCCGCGCTCGGTGATCTCGCGGGCAACCCGCTCAGCTGCGGCCCCGTCGATGTCGGTCACGACAACGTCGTCGCCCTGCTCGGCAAACGCGTTCGCGGTTGCGGCCCCGATCCCGTGGCCTGCTCCGGTGATACACACCACTCGTTTCACTGCGTTCTCCCTGATTCGTCTCACCTGTGTGCGTGTCTCTACGTTAGCTAGGCGGGCAGGCCCACGGCGCGCTGACCGCTGCGGCGCTGCTGAATGATGACTGCGACAACGAGCAGCGCACCCTTGGCCACGTTCTGCCAGAACGAGTTGACCCCGAGCACGGTGAGGCCGTTCGACAGCACACCGAGGAGGATCACCGCGAGCACCGTGCCCGGAATGCTCCCCTTGCCGCCCGTGAGCACGGCACCGCCGAGTGCGGCCGCGGTAATCGCATCGAGCTCGAGGCCCTCGCTGCCCGACACCGGCTGCCCGCTGCCCGTTCGCGCGGTGAGGAGCACGCCCGCGATGCCAGCGACGATGCCGACGTAGGCGTAGATGCCGATGATGTAGCGGTTGATATTGATGCCCGAGAGGCGCGCTGCGACTGGGTTGCCACCGATTGCGTAGATGTTGCGGCCGATGTCGGTGTAGCGGAGCACAATGTGGGTCGCGAGCGCGATGAGCAGGAAAATCCAGATGAGGATCGGGATCCCGGCAAACGTGCCGCGGCCAATCGCCGTGAAGATGGGGTCGCTGCCGGTGTAGCCCTGTGAGCGTCCACCCGAGATGAGCTGTGCAAGGCCCTTGTAGGCCGCGAGCATCGCGAGGGTCGCAATCACCGCGTTGACTCGCCCGTAAATAATGATGACCCCGTTGAGGAGGCCGCAGAGGAGGCCCAGCAGCAGCGCAGAGGCGATCCCGATCATCGACGATGATGCGGCGGTGAAGATCATCGCGCTCACCACCGAGGTTAGCCCGGCCATGGAGCCGACCGAGATATCAAGCCCGCCGAGCAAGATCACCACCGTCTGCACGATCGCGAGGACGCCGAACACGGCGATCGCGGTGCCGATGGAGAGGAGGTTCTGGGGCCTAAAGAAGTTCTGGTTCTGCGAGCCGATGAGGGTGACGAGCAGGATCAGCGCAACGATCAGGCTCAGGTTTTGTACGCCGACACGGGCGACGAGCGCGCGGAAGAAGCCGCCCGACTTGCTCGCTGCCTCCTGCCCGCTCTGGGGTGTGGATTCAGTCTGACTTGTGGACACGGTGTGTGCTCCTTAAAACAGTCGCGGTGGCGACGAAGAATGTGGTTATGCCTGTGCGGCTTCGCTGTGTGGAAGCGCCATCGCGAGAATGCCCTCTTCCGTTGCCGACTCATGGCTCAGCTCGCCGACGATGCGGCCGCCCTGCATGACGAGCACACGGTCGGCAAGCCCGATGACTTCTGGCAGCTCGGAGGAGATCACGAGAACGGCGATACCGGCCTGGGCGAGCTCATCGATGACGCCGTAGATCTCGGCCTTGGCTCCGACGTCTACGCCGCGCGTGGGCTCGTCAAGAATGAGCAGCTTCGGTCTGCGGGCGAGCCATCTGCCGAGAACCACCTTCTGCTGGTTTCCCCCTGACAGTGTGCCGATCTCGGTTTCCATGCTCGGCGTGCGCACGCGCATCCGGTCGATCAACGCCTGAACGGTCTCTCGCTCCTTCGCAGCTCGAATGAACCTGAACTTCGTGATCCGGTCGAGGATCGCCAGGCTCATGTTGTCGCGCACCGATCGCTGCATCAGCAGCGCCTGCGCCTTTCGTTCCTCTGGCGCGAGGCCGATGCCGGCGCGGATCGCGTCGGCGGGTGAGCGCAGCGTGACGGCCTCCCCTTCCACGGCGATACTGCCCGAGCTGTAGGGGAGATCCCCCATGATCGTTCGTGCGAGCTCGGATCGGCCCGCACCGATGAGTCCGGCGATCGCGAGCACCTCCCCCGCCCGCACCGTAAACGAGATGTTGTGAACATGCTCGCTTTCGAGCGCTTCGACGCGGAGGACCTCGGCACCACCCGGGTTGCGCCCACGCTGAAAGATGCTGCCGAGATCTCGGCCGACCATCATTCGCACGAGTTCGGCCTCGTCGGTGTCCGCGGTGTCACGCACGCCAACCATCACCCCGTCGCGGAGCACCGCGGCGCGGTCAGCGATGCGAAAGATCTCCGCCATGCGGTGCGAGACGTAGACGATTGCGGCCCCCGCGTCGCGGAGCCGCTCAATCAGCGCGAACAGCGCGTCGACTTCCTGCTCGGTCAGCGAAGACGTTGGCTCGTCGAACGCGATCACGTCAGGCCGGCCGACGATGCCGCGCATGATCTCGACGATCTGGCGCTGCGCCGGCGACAGGGTGGACCCCAGGGCTGCCGGATCGAGCACCTGGCCGAAGCCGAACTCATTGAGGGCTTCCTGCGTCTTCTTGTTCAGCTGGCCGGCGGAGAAGAATCCGCCCCTGCTGTCGAGATTTCCGACAAACACGTTCTCGGCGACCGAGACGTGCTGAATAATTTCGGGCTCCTGCGCGATCACGCGCAGGCCCCGGTTCATGGCCTCTTGCGACGACCGAAACTGTACGGGCTCACCGTTGAGCGAGATCTCGCCAGCGTCGGGCACGTAGTCGCCCGAGAGGATCTTCAGCATCGTAGATTTCCCGGCGCCGTTTTCGCCCAGCAGCGCGAGCACTTCGCCCGCGCGAATATCGAGATCAATGCCGCGAAGGGCCTTGACTCCGGTGAAGCTCTTCGCGAGACCACGAATAGTGACCGTTGTTGTCAACGTCGACTCCTTCAATTACCGATGGGGCGGCAGTGCCGGCTCCAAAGTTCGTGCACAAAAGGTCGTGCACACCAGCCTGTGCACGCAGCGAGAGGGGCGGGTGCGCTCGCGCACCCGCCCGCGTCTGGCTTAGGTGCAGGCGACGCCGGCGGCCTCCCAGTTTTCGGCGTTCACGATCGACGTCTCAGCGATCGTGTTGCCCGGGAGCTCGGTGCCGTTCTCGAGGTGATCCACGAGGACCTTCATCGCGGCCTTGCCCACGTCAACGCCGCTGAGAAACAGGGCTGCCCGGTTGCCAGTCTCAGCACCGGCCTGCCAGTCCTTGCAGGTCAGGTATGCGCCGAGGCCCACCCCAACAATGTTGTCGGGGCTCACGCCGGCGTTCTGCAGCGCGGTCACTGCACCAGTTTCGGACTCGTCGTTGCACCCGACGACGACCCAATTCTCGACGCCCTCATTGCCAGTGATCGCCGCCGCGGTCTTGTCCTGTGCGTCGACGTTGGAGTTGTCCGAGCCAATCTCGATGCGCTTGAGCTCAGCCGCGCTGTCCTTCGAGAACTGGTCGTACGCGCCTCCGACGCGATCCTCACACGTCTGCAGGTCCTGCTTCGAGACACTCACGAATCGCGTCGCAGCGGCGTCCCACTTCGTCTCCTTGTACAGACGCGCGGCCTCAGCGCCGACGGCCTCCCCCATGGCGCGGCCGTCGAAGCCGACGAAGGGCGCGGCCTTGCCGTCAGCGTCCTCGATCATGTCGTCGGTCGCAAGCAGCGCGATGCCGGCGTCTTTTGCTGTCTGAATCACCTGGGGGCCGATCTTCTGATCGGGTACCACGATCGCAACTGCGTCGTAGCCCTGCGCAATGACGGTCTGCAGCTGGCTGATCGCCTCGTTCGCGTCGTCGCCCACGTTGATCACCGTGAGTTCGGCGCCGGCCTCGGCGGCGAACTCTTTCGCGCCGTCGGCCTGGTCGATGAAGTACTGCTGGTCGCCCTGCTTCTGGATATACGCAATCTTCAGCTTGCCGTCGTCCGCTCCGCCGCCCGCTGCTCCGCCGCCCGCCGCTCCCCCGTCTGTGGTTCCACACGCTGAGAGACCCGCGGCAAGGCCGACTGCGCCGATAGCCGCCATGATTGTGAGCCCGTAACGGGGCTTTCTCGATACGTACATGTTGCTCCTTTGCAAACAATTTCCACGATGCTCGGGGCGTATTCCGCGGAGCACTTTTGTATTATAAACATATCTTTGACGCCCCGTGCAAGCCCTGCGCGATCCGCAGGATCCGCAATGTCGAATCGTTACCCGAATTTCCACGAGACCCGAGAACACTGGCAAGTTAACGACAACATGACGCGAACCCGAGCCGTTGACGGCACCTACCGGACCTTGCTAGATTAGTCATACAATAATCCTTAAGGGGTTCAACGATGATCACTACTCACGACGCGCTCGCGCGGGACGCGCATGACTAAGAGCGCCTCAGCCGAGATCGCACTTCTATCCAGTAAAGTGACAGAGGTGACCACTCGATCGATCCGAGGCCTCCACGGGCAGCTTCTCACCGCACTGGGTGAGCGCATTGTCGGTGGCGATTGGCCGCCCGGAACGGTGATCGACGTCACCGAGATCGAGTCGGAGTACGGGGTGTCCCGCACCACCGTGCGCGAAGCACTCAAGTCGCTCGCCAATAAGGGCCTCATCGATGCGCGGCCCAAGATTGGCACCTACGTACTGCCGAAGAACAACTGGATGTACCTCGACGCCGACGTGATGACCTGGCGCGCCTCCGGCACTCTCGAACCCGGGATCGCCGAGCGCCTCGCAGAGATGCGCGACGTCATTGAACCCGGTGCCGCGCGACTCGCGGCGATCCACCACACCGCAGCAGACGCAACCGAGCTGCGGGCCGCATACGCCCAGATGGTTGACTCTGCCGACGGCACCATCGAGGAGCTGTCAGACGCAGACGCACGGTTTCACCGCGCCGTGCTGGAAGCGACCCACAACGAGTTCATTCAGGGCCTCGAAGTTGTACTCGACCGCCTGCTCCTCATGCGGAACAAGCTCGCACTCAGCGCCCCGCACGCAGAGAACTACCTCGCGCTTCACGAAGCAGTGCTCACCGCAATACTCGACCGCAACGCCGGGACCGCCGAGCTTGCGACGCGCACCCTGCTCTCCGAGGCAGCGGAAGACGTGCGGAGCGCGCTGAACGCCGGCGTCCGCACGAAGCGCCCCTCCGCAACCACCTAGACCCGCACTCCGGCTAGGCCCGCGTTCCGGCGAGTTCCGCGTCCCGACTAGTTCCGCGTCCCGGCGAGTCCAGCCTGCTAGCACCGAGCGCCCCTCAGCGGCCAGCGGCCCGATCCCGCACCCGATCCCGCACGCGATCCCGCGAGGCCTCTCCAGCGCAGCCGCAGACGACGCGTTCCTCCCCAACTTCAAGCCCGTGTCTACTCAACCCCGTGTTCGAGACCGACGAAGGTTTCGACTCACTCATCCAATGACCCCAGGAAGGGCACCATGATTATCGATCGCGTTGAAACATTTCTCGTCGCTCCAAGGTGGCTATTCGTTCGCATAGAGACCGACACCGGCGTGGTCGGATGGGGCGAGCCTGTGGTGGAAGGCCAGGCCGACGTTGTCCGCGCCACCGTGGATCTGCTCAGCGAGCATCTCATCGGCGCAGATCCCTCGCGCATTGAAGACATCTGGCAGGTGCTCATGAAGGGCGGCTTTTACCGCGGGGGCGCGATCCTCTCAAGCGCCGTCGCCGGGATCGACCAGGCGCTCTGGGATATCAAGGGCAAGGCCCTCGGGGTTCCCGTGCACGACCTGCTCGGTGGCCACGTGCGAGATCGGATTCGCATGTACGGCTGGGTCGGCGGCGACGAGCCGTCAGAGGTAGCCGACAACATTGCGGAGCGCATCGAGGCAGGCCTCACCGCCGTGAAGATGAACGCGAGCGGCCGCATGCCCCGCCTCGGCACGGTCGCCGACATCGACGGCGTGGTGCAGCGCGTCGCGGCCGCACGCGAGGTGCTCGGCGAGCATCGCGACGTTGCGATCGACGTGCACGGCCGATTCACCCTCGCGAACGCCCGCCGGGTGGCCCCGCTGCTCGAGCCCTTCCGGCCGTTCTTTATCGAGGAGCCGGTGGTGCCCGAGAACTCACACCTCATCGGTGCCCTCGCCTCGTTCACCTCTACCCCAATCGCAACGGGTGAGCGGCTCTACTCCCGGCAGGAGTTCTTGCCGGTGTTCGAGGCCGGAATTAGCATCGCCCAGCCCGACCTCTCACACGCGGGCGGTATCACCGAGGTGCGCAAGATCGCTTCGCTCGCCGAGATGTTCGACGTGAGCCTCGCCCCGCACTGCCCGCTCGGGCCGATCGCCCTGGCGGCGTGCCTGCAGGTCGGCTTCGCCACGCCGAACTACCTCATTCAAGAGCAGAGTATCGGCATCCACTACAACGAGGGTGCCGACGTGCTCGACTACCTCGTCGATACGTCGCCCTTCGACTTCAAGGACGGCCACATCGAACGCCTCACCGCCCCCGGGCTGGGAATCGAGGTCGACGAGGCCGCGGTCCGCGCGGCAGACCGGCAGGGCCACTCGTGGCGGTCACCGGTGTGGCGCTACGCTGACGGCAGCTTCGCGGAGTGGTAACAAGCGCGACGTAAGGAGCGGGGAAGGCGCTACCAGGAGACTGGAAGCGCCTTGCCCTCCTCGTAGCCCGCCGCCGACTGCAGCCCGACACGGGCATTGTCATGGAACTCGCTCAGGCTCGCGGCCCCGGCGTAGGTGAACGAGGAGCGCACCCCCGAGGTGATCATGTCGACAAGGTCTTCAACGCCCGGGCGCTGCGGATCCAGATAGATCTTCGACGACGAGATCCCCTCGGCGAACAGCTCCTTGCGGGCGCGCTCGTATGCGTCGAGCGCCGCGAACCGCCCCTGCACGGCCTTCGTGGACGCCATGCCCCACGACTCCTTGTACTGCCGCCCCTCGGGGTCGCTCTGCAACTCGCCGGGCGACTCCGCGGTTCCGGCGAACCACGAGCCGATCATCACCGATCCCGCGCCCGCCGCAAGCGCGAGCGCGACGTCGCGAGGGTAACGCACTCCCCCGTCAGCCCAGACGTGCGCGCCGAGCTGCCTGGCGGCCTGCGCGGTCTCGAGCACCGCCGAGAACTGGGGCCGGCCGACCGCGGTCATCATGCGGGTCGTGCACATCGCGCCGGGGCCGACGCCCACCTTGAGGATCGTCGCCCCTGCGTTCACGAGGTCGCGCACGCCGTCGGGGGTGACGATGTTGCCGGCGACGATCGGGAGGCCGAGGTTGAGGGCGGCGATCGCCCCGAGCGCGCGGATCATCGTCTCCTGGTGCCCGTGGGCGGTGTCGACGACGAGCACATCGGCACCAGCCTCCGCGAGTGCGCGCGCCTTGCCTGCCGCGTCGCCGTTGATGCCGACCGCGACGGCGACCGCGAGCCGGCCGTCCGCGTCGAGGGCGGGCCGGTAGATCGACGTGCGCAGCGCCGAGCGACGCGAGAGCGTGCCGCGGACGATCCCGCCCTCCGCGATAACCGCCGCCTCGCCGCCGCCAGCGCTCAGCAGCGCATCGACGGCGTCGAACACCGCGCGCGGGTGCGCGGCGTCGGACCCGAGTTCCGCGAGGTCGAGCACTGGCGGCGCTCCGAGCGTGAGGTCGCCGAGCTTCGCGTCGTGCGGCACAACCTGGAGTCTCGTCGCTGACAGCACACCTCGCACATCGGCGACAGCGAGATCCGCACCGCCCGCGCGGCTCGCGACCACGACGCTCTGCCCCTCGGCCGCGGGCACCAGGCGCAGCGCGTCGGCCGCGGTCTGCTCAGGAGCGAGCACGATCGGGGAGTCGAAGGAGACGGGCTGCGCCTTCACCCAGCGAATCGCCTCGGCGAGTGAGTCGCCGCTCATGTCCTGCGGCAGCACGCCGAGGCCGCCGCGGCGCGCGAGCACAGCGGCGAGGCGTGGGCCCGTCACCGAGTTCATGTTCGCCGAGACGAGCGGGATGGTCGCAGGGGTCCCGTCGGTCGGGGTGAGGTCGACCGCGAGGCGGCTCGAGACGGCCGACCGGCGCGGCACGAGAAACACGTCTGAGTAGGTGAGATCCAGTGAGGGCTGGGCGCCAATAAACTCCATGGGCTCAGGCTACCGCGCGCCCGTGTGCGGCGATACAGGGTCGCGTATCCTATTCAGAGGTAATACATTGGTGGCTAAGAATTACTCACCATTCGCCCAGATCACACTTGCAATAGGCAAAGGGGAAGCACATGTTCAAAGGGTTCAAGGAGTTCCTGCTCCGCGGCAACGTTATCGACCTCGCGGTCGCCGTCGTCATCGGCGCTGCGTTCAACGCGGTCGTTGAGAAGGTCGTTGCGACGCTCATCAACCCACTGATCGGGCTCGCGTTCAAGGCCGACTCGCTCGACGACGCTCTCAAGGTGGGTCTGCCCAACGGTGACACGCTCGCGATCGGCGCGCTCATCGGCGCGATCATCAACTTCCTCATCGTCGCGGCAGTCGTCTACTTCGTGTTCGTGCTCCCCATGAACGAGCTGCGCAAGCGCACCGCCAAGACCGAAGAGGAGGGCCCCGCAGCGGCCTCCGAGCAGGAGCTGCTCTCGGAGATCCGCGACCTCCTCAAGGCACAGAACGGCGCGGTTGCTGCTGCCCCCGCTGCTCCCGCCGGCCCCGCGCACGCAGAGAAGCCGCAGGCATAGCTCCCCCGCTGAATCGCCAAAGGGCGGTGCCGGATCCTCGATCCGACACCGCCCTTTCGCATGCCCGCGACGCCGCGGGCTACAGCCCCTGGTTCATCCGCGCGAGGAAGATCGCCTCGGCGGCAAGCGCCTTCCGGTACGAGCCGAGGTGCAGCGACTCGTTCGGAGAGTGGGCGCGGCCGTCCGGATCCTCGACCCCGGTCACGAGAATCTCCGCACCCGGGAACTCCTCGACAAGCTCGGCGATGAACGGGATCGATCCGCCCGCGCCCATGTCAACCGGCGCTCGATCGAAGCCCTGCTCCATTGCCGCGCGCATGTGCGCGACCGCGGGGCCCGTGGTGTCGACGCTAAAGGACTGGCCGAGACCCGGATCCTCAAACGTGAGCTTCGCGCCGAACGGCGCGTGCGCCTCGAGGTGCCCGGTGAGCGCCTCGTAGTACTCCTGCGGGTCCTGGCCCGGCGCGACGCGAGCCGAGATGCGCACCGTCACGCTCGGGATGAGCGTGTTCGAGGCGTTCGCGATATCCGGCGCATCGATTCCGGTCACGGTGATCGCGGGCTGCGCCCAGATGCGCGAGAGGATCTCGCCACGGCCGATCGGCGAGACACCGTCGAGCAGGCCGGACTCGGCGCGCAGCCGCGCCTCGTCGTACGCTGGGGTCACGAGCTCCGCGCTCTTCAGCCCCTCAACGGCGACCGCGCCGTCCGTGTCCCAGAGGGTGCCGAGCAGCTTCACCGCGGCGAGCATCGCGTCGGGGATCGCTCCGCCGAACATGCCCGAGTGCGTCGCGTGCGCCATGGTCTCGATCTTCACGTTGAACGCGACCGCGCCGCGCAGCGCCACAGTGAGGCCCGGGGTGTCGACATCCCAGTTGCCCGAGTCAGCGACGATGATCGCGTCGGCCTCGAGCTCGTCGCGGTTCTCACGCAGGAAGTTGCCGAAGGACTGCGAGGCCCACTCCTCTTCGCCCTCGATGAAGACGGCGAGGCCGAGGTCGAAGTCCTCGCCCTGGGTTGCGGCGAGCGCGCGGATCGCGGTGACGTGCGCCATCACGCCGGCCTTGTCGTCTGCTGCGCCGCGGGCGAAGAGCCGCTCGCCGCGCTGCGTCGGCTCGAAGGGCGGGGTCTCCCACTCCTCGTCCTTCCCGGGAGGCTGCACGTCGTGGTGAGCGTAGAGCAGCACGGTGGGCGCGCCGTTCTTCGGGGCACGGCGGGCGATGACCGCGGGCTGACCGAGCTCAGGGTTTGCCTCGTTCTCCTGCCCCTCGACGGGGGCGCGGCGGATGTCGACGAAGTCAAAGGCCCCGGTGGAGCGCATGTACTCGGCGACCTTCTCGGCGCTCGCCTGCACGTGGGCGGGGTCGAACGCGGGCCACGACACCGAGGGAATGCGCACGAGTTCGCACAGTTCCTCGATCGTGGTGTCAAAGACTTCGTCAATGTGCTGCTTGATATCGGACTCGAGCGCTTCGCTCATCGCTTCTCCTTTGTGGCTTGGCGCGCCAGGCGGTGTGCGGCGCGCCCTCATCGTGTCTTAAGCCTAGCGAGGCCGGGGTCTGCTTGGATGGACTCAGCCGGGGCTTGAGTCCCGCTGGGCGCATGCCGTGCAGTCGCGCGGCCCCGCCCACTATTCCCCCACTACATTGAAGGACACCACTATGTGCGCACGCATCACCTGCGAAACCTGCTCGAAGCCGACCTGGGCCGGCTGCGGCGAGCATATCGAGGATGCGCTTGAGGGCGTGGCGGCGGCTGACCGCTGCGTCTGCCCCCGCTAGCCCCTGACCCGGCCGGCTCCGGCCTCTGGGCCTGTGTTCTCCCACGCTTCTCAGCGCTGAGTCGGTATGGCCTCAGCGAAGTCAGGGGTTTTTTACCGTAAAAAGCTCCTGACTTCGCTGAGGTCATGGCTGTTGAGCAGCTAGGGAGAGGCCCACAACGCCGACACTGCGAGGTCGGTGCGGTCAGTAATGATGCCGTCAACGCCGAACTCCACGAGCTCGCGCATCTTGTCGGGGTCGTTCACGGTCCACACATGCACCTCGACGCCGCGCGCGTGGGCTTCACGAACCAGCGCGCGCGTCACTACCCGAACTGGACCCTGGCGCTCGGGCACCTGCACGGCGTCGATCCCCGCAAACGCGCGGTCCATCAGCGCACGCGACCGGGTAGTGACTGCGGCAAGCACCTGCACGATGGCGCGCTGACCGGCACCAGTGGCTGGGATCACTCTGCCTCCCGCTGCCGCGGTTGCGGCCGCGACGGCGCGGAGCCGGTAGGTGTCAGAGAAGCTCCCGATGAGCACGCGCTGCGGCGCGAGCGCCCCAATGACCGCGCCGCCGGGTTCTGCCACGGCCGCGGCTTTCATGTCGATGTTGAATTTGCCCTCGGGGAACTCCGTGAGCGTCTCGTCGAGCGCAATGAGCCCGCCGTGCGGGGCCATAAGCTCAGCGAGCTCAGCGTGCGACACGGTTGCCGTGCGGCGAGTGTCTCCGAGCACACGCGTGAGTGTCGCGTCGTGAAAGAGCACCACGCGGCCGTCGCTCGTGAGCTGGCAGTCTGATTCGACGATCTCGGCACCTGCCGCAAATGCCGCCGCGATCGCCTCCCGGGAGTTCTCGACGATGCCGGCGGCTTCACGCTCCGGCGAGACGAAGCCTCGGTGCCCGAAAATGCGGGGCTTACGCCCTTCTCCAAAGAATGGGTGCGTCATGCTTCCAGCATAGAACGCCAGGACTGTGTGCGGTGCGTGGAAACTTTGCTCACGCGCGCTCAGATGCTGAGGCTGCTCGCAGATGCGTCGACGGCAACGGTCTCAGCAATCGGAGGCGCTGCAGTCGGGAGCGCGAGCGCAGCTCCGGTCGCGCTATTGATCAAGAGAAACCCACCAATCGCGGCGAGCAGCGCGAGCAGACAGGCGACGACGAGCGCGGCCGCGACGAACGTTGACGGCTGTTTCAACACCTCTGGGAAGCTCATACTCCTATGTTCCCGCCGGAGAAGGGTGAGCGCGTCAGCCTCGAGTATGAACTGCATGGTACCCAGGTGCCATAGGTGCCTGACTGGTCCAGCTCGATGCGCGTCGAACCCGCCGCTCACTCCCCCATCCATTCCCACCAAACATCCATTCCCACCCAATTTGTCCTGGGTGAGCCGTCTTCGGCCCGCACAAGACTCGGAACAGATTAAACGGGGATGTAGAGCAGCAGAACGCCCCAGGACCGAGCGCCCTACCGCACCGGAACCCAGGGTTCACTCAGCCCGAGCCCGCTCAGCCTCACGGCAAGGGCGCGAAGCGCCCGCGGCAGCCAATAGCGCCGTAGCGTCGCTACTCCCGCAGCCCCGCAAACTCCGCCACCCCCGCCGCTCACCCATCCATTCCGACCCGAGTCTTCCTACGCGAGCCCTATCCGGCCTGCACAAGCGTCAGAACAAATAAAACGGGGGTGTTGAGACCGCGAAGCAGCCAGCACCGAGCAGCCCTACCCGCGCCCCGTGAACTTGTCCATCGACGTGTACACGTTGAACACCTTGTCCGCCACGACGTCCCAGGCGCGGGTCGGCAGAATACCGCGCACGATCATCGCGAGCTTCACCGTCCACGGCCGCAGCACGAGCGGGGTGCCCTTGAGCATCCCCGTCCACGCCGAGCGCACCGCGTACTCCGGCTTCATGATGGGTGTGAGCAGCGGCCCGCGCGCGCCGGCGAACATGCCGGTCGAGATGAAGCTCGGGCAGAACGTCGTTACGGCTATGTGCTCGTGACCCTCGCGCGCGAGCTCGAGGCGGAGCGACTCGGCCCAGCCGATCATCGCCCACTTCGAGGAGGCGTACACGCTCATTCGCGGGTTCGCGATGGTGCCGGCGGCTGACGCGATGTTGAGGATCCGCTTCGGCCGGGACGTATCCGCGATCATCGCTGGCAGAAACTCGCGCGAGATCCACATGGGTGCGAGGGCGTTGATGCGCATCGTGAGTTCGATGTCGTGCTCCTGGTCGTGTTCCCAGAAGAGCGAGCCGCGCACGATGCCCGCGTTGTTTACGATCACGTCGGGCTCGCCGAGCTCGGCGCGGGTGCGCTCGGCTGCGGCGATGACGGCCTCGCGGTCCGAGACGTCGACGATGAACGCCCGCACGTCTGGCCCGGGCCCGCCCCGTCGCCCCGATTCGCGGAGCTCGGCGGCCAGCGCCTCGGCGCGTTCTTCGTCGAGGTCCCAGAGCGCGATCGCTCGCGCCCCCTCGCGGGCTGCCCGCCGCGCGTAGAGCTCACCCATGCCGCGGGCGGCCCCGGTGATGAGCACAGTGGATCCGGGGATCACCGATTGGTTCAGCTTCTTTGCCATGACCACACACTATCTCTCGCGCAGTCGCGAGCTAGACGAGTTTCCCCGGATTCATGATGCCCGCCGGGTCGAGTTCTTGTTTCACCGCGCGCAGCACGCGAACGCCGAGCTCACCGATCTCGTCGGGGAGCATTGCAGCGTGTTCGGTGCCCACCGCGTGGTGGTGGGTGATGGTCGCGCCCGAGGCGAGGATCGCAGCGTTTGCCGCGCCCTTCACCCGTTCGTACTGCGCCACCATGTCGTCCTCCGCCGCAGCGATGAAGGTGTAGTAGAGCGATGCGCCGTTGCGGTAGACGTGCGAGATGTGTCCCTGCACCGCGGCCGGCTTCGACTCGCTGCCGGTTGGCCCGCCCGCGAGGGCCGCGCGGATCGCTTCGGCGACGGCGGTGTGGGTCTCGGGGAGCTTCGTCCACGAGGCCGCGGTCTCGAGGGTGTCGACCATCACGCCGATCGTGAGGAGTTCGTCGCGCAGGCGGGGTGAGCTGAAGCGGCCGCGATCCCACGCTTCGGCGGGAGCGGTCGTCGTGGAGACTGCCCCGTGTGCCTTGAGGATCTTCACCGCGCGCTTGTGCCTGCGCTTCGTGTCTGAGTCGGTGCCTTCCCAGACGCCGAGCAGCAGCGCCGGGGTCTCGATGCCGCGGGCGCGCAGCCAGCGGCGGAGCAGCCGCACGGCGGTGCCGTCGGTCTGCGCGAGAGTGAGTTCGGTTTCTTCCTCGTCGCTGAGCCGGCAGACGTCGGGCAGGTCGCCCTTCGCGCCGTCTTGGGCGAGCGCGCGCAGCGCCTCCGCGCCCGCTTCGAAGGAGGGAAACGCCCATGCGCCGTAGGTTTTCTCGGTGACGCGGGGGCGGACAGCGACGGTCACCGAGGTGATCACGCCGATGGTGCCCTCGCTACCGACAACGAGGTGTTTGAGGTCGGGGCCGGCGGCTGACGATGGTGCGCGGCCGCCGAGCACGAGCGGGCCCTCCGGAGTTTCGAGCGTGACGCCGGTGATGAGATCGGCGATCGCGCCGTACCCGGTCGAGGCCTGCCCCGCCGAGCGCGTGGCCGCGTAGCCGCCGAGCGTGGCCTGCTGGTGTGACTGCGGGATGTGGCCGAGCGTGTAGCCGCGGGCCGCGAGCGCGTGCTCGACCTCGGGGCCGCGGATACCGGGCTCGAAGGTCGCGGTGCGGTCGATCTCGTTGAGCGAGACGAGGGCGTTCAACCGGGTGAGGTCGAGCGCGATCACGGAGGCGTGCCCGCCGCGGAGCGGGGTGACGCCGCCGACGACGCTCGATCCGCCGCCGAACGGCACGATTGCGATGTCGTGGGCGCCGCACGCCGCGATGATGGCGGCGACCTCGGCAGTGGATCCGGGGCTCACGACCGCGTCGGGCACGGCGAGCGGGGTGCCCGCGCGCTGCCGCAGCAGGTCGGGAGTGTGCTTGCCGGCGGCGTGGCGGGCGCGGATCGCGGGATCCTGCGAGACGGTGCCAGTGCCGGCGGCCTCCGCGAGCGCGCCGAGGGCGTCGGCCCCGAGCGTGGAGTCTGGAAGATCCGCCGCGGTGACCTCGGCCGGGGGCGGCTGCACCTTCGCCTTCGGGTCGACGCCGAGACGCTCTGCGAGCACCGCCCGGGTACCGTCGGAGAGCACTCCGCCCGGCGTGAAGGGAGCCCAGCCCCACCAGGGCGACTCGGGGACACTCTCGGTAATATCAGCAGCCATACGTTACAGTGTGACACATGGAAGCACATCGTCACAGGGGCAGTTCGCTCGAAGCACGGGACGAGGCCATTCTTGACGCCGTTTCCGAGGGACTGAGGCGCTACGGTCCGCGCAAACTCACCGCCCAAGACATCGCCGACACCGCGGGAATCTCGCGAATGACGCTCTACCGGGCGATGGGGAGCATGGACAACGCGATCCTGCTTGCGCTCACCCGCGAGTTCTCACGCGCGGTCGAGGAACTCCGCGAGGCTCTGCCCAACCTCGACGGGGCGACGCGACTCGCGATCTTCCTCGGCGCGGGCGCTCGCGCATTTGTCGAGTCAGAGCTCATCTCGTCGGTGGTCGCTCACCAGCCCGAGCTCGTGGAGCCCTACCTCAGCGGCAGGCTCGGCCGCAGCCAGGAGATCGTGCTTGAGGCGATTGCGGAGCTGCTCGGCGAGGGGCAGGCAGACGGCTCGGTTCCGCTCGCGGCCCCGAGCGCGCTCACGCTGCTGCTGCTCGTACGCGGCGTCGCCCTCGGCGCACCCCTGCTCGACCCCGACGACTTCCACACGAGTTGTGCCGAACTCACCGACATGATTGCCGCAACGTTCGGTGCCCGCGAGCTCGGGTCTCACCTGTTTGACGACTTCCTCGCCGCGAGCGAGACACCTCACACCTAAGCGACAGGGCCGGCACCGCAGTCGGCTCGGAACGGGAGCGACATGCTCGACGCACGACCAGGAGACCTGAACGCCGCGAGCCGCGCCCGTGCGCTCGCCCACCTCGCCGAGCACGAGGTTGACGTGCTCGTCATCGGCGGCGGCATCACTGGCGCGGGGGTCGCGCTCGACGCAGTCACGCGCGGCTTATCCGTCGCACTCATCGAGGCGCAGGACCTCGCGAGCGGCACGAGCGGGTTCAGCTCCAAGCTCGTGCACGGCGGGCTCCGCTACCTCGCGAAGGGCGACATCGCGCTCGCGTGGGAGTCGGCGGTCGAGCGCGAGGCGCTCATGCGGAGGATCGCGCCGAACCTCGTACAGTCCCGCGCCTTTCTCGTTCCGAAGTTCTCGGATGGCGGGCTCGGCGGGCGACTCGGGGACGCGCTCACCGAGGTGGGGATCCGGATCGCCGACGTGCTCCGCACCGCCAGCAGGCTCCCGGCGAGCGTGCTCCCCCGGCCTCGCCGCGTCGATCCGCGTGCCGCTCGCCTGCTCGCACCGCGGCTGCGCGAGCGCGGACTCCGCGGCGGCCTCGTCTACTGGGACGGCGCGGTCGAAGACGACACGAGGCTCGTGGTCGCGCTCGCCCGCACCGCCGCGAAGCACGGCGCCCACATCGTTACGGGCGCGCGGGTGCTCCGCGCGAACGACCGCGAGGCATGGGTGGATCCCGGGTCGCCCGACGCAAGCACCGACGCCAACACCAGCACCAGCACCAGCACCAGCACCAGCACCAGCACCAGCACCAGCACCGAGCTCCGGTTTCGCGCCCGCACGGTAATCAACGCCGCCGGCGTGTGGTCGGGAGACTTCGCACCCGAGCTGCCGATCACCCCGAGCCGCGGCACGCACCTCGTCTTCCCCTCGGCGCTCTTCGGCCATCCGCGCGCGGTGATGACCGCCCCGGTGCCCGGCCACTTCGGCCGCTATGTGTTCGTGCTGCCGCAGTCGAACGGGCTGAGCTACCTCGGCCTCACCGACGAACCCGCCCCCGGTGCCGACGGCTACGACCCCGGGGTACCCGAGAGCGACGTGGACTTTCTGCTCGACATCGCGAACGCCTCGCTCGACGTCACCCTCGACCGCTCCGACGTGCTCAGCGCGTTCTCGGGGCTCAGGCCGCTCGTGGGCAGCGGCGCGGACTCGGCATCCGCCTCGCGCAGGCACCTCGTGCTCGACAGCCCCGGTGCTCCGATCACCGTGACCGGCGGCAAGCTCACCGTCTACCGCCGGATGGCGCAGGACGCGGTCGACGTCGCCGTGCGCAGGCTCGGCGAGTCGGCCAGGTCGCGCCCCGCGGTGTCTCGCCGCGTGCCGGTGATCGGATCGCCCGGCTCAGAGCCGCGATCCTCGGCTGCGCGGTCAGGATCGCCGAGCGACCCACGCACCACCCTCGTGTGGCCTGGCGAAGACCCCGACGGCTCGATCGCCGCGCGGCTCGAGCGCGTCTACGGCTGGGAGGCTCCGCGCATCGCTGAGCTTGCCGCGGCGACGCCGGCGCTCCAGGCCGAGATCGCACCCGGAGCGGGAATCACCGGAGCCGAGGTCGCGTTCGCGGCGCTCGCCGAGGGTGCTCGCTCGGTCGAGGATGTGCTGGAACGCCGGACGCGCCTGGCGCTCGACCCGGAGCTCGCCGCGGCCGCTGCGCCCGCGGTGCGGGAGGTTCTGGAGGTGCTGCGTCCTCACAGCACCGGATCCGACATGTAGCGGCTGTTCGGGGCCTTAGTCTGCAGCCTGTGAAGCTGCAGCGCAACATAGATCATCGAGCTCCTCCTGGTGGTGTGCCAGTCTTCGCCGAGCAGGGCGCTGATTCGCTCAAGCCGCTGTCGCAGCGTGTTGGGGTGCACGTGCAGGTACTCAGCAGCCCGCACCTGATGTCTATCGCTCGCGAAGAACGCCCACAGCGTCTCGACGAGTTGCGAGCCGCGCTCGGAGTCGTAGTTCATCAGGGGCTCGATCTCGAGGTCGATGAGCGTCCTCACCTGGTCGGGGGTCGCTGACGACATGAGCATCCCAACGGCACCGAGCTCGGCGCTCGTCGACGACTCCTCGCGAATGCCGAGGGCTAGCATCGCGTGCAGGGTCTGCTCCGCCGTTCGATGGGCGCGAGCGAGGGAACCTCCAAGACGCCCTTCGATGCCGATTCCCACGGTTGCCGAGACTTGCTTGCGCGCGAGCTGCTGCACGATAGCCTCGCCCACGTTTTCGGAGCCCATGACGACGGTCCGGCCCCCGTATTCAGCCACGGCTCCCGCGCTCCACGCAGGCAGCGAGCACAGCACATCAACGATGAGTGCCGCACGACTGTCGGAGTCAACCACGTGGACGAAGACTGGGTGTCCCTCCGACAAACCAAATCTTCCCGCCCGGAGCAGCATTGACTCTTCGAAGTTCTCGGGGGGAACGAGGAACGCATGCACAAAGCCAGACTGCGCCCGCGCAGCCTCTTCCCTGCTGCTCTCATCAATGAGGCGCAGCACGCTGAGCATCACCGCCGCGCGCCGCAGCACCCGCTCGCGATCCTGATCCACGTTGCCCTCAACGACGATGCCACCGAGCAGGCGCGCGGCAGCTCCGACCGCAAGAATCGATAGGCCCGCCCCGCCACCAACACCAACACCAACACCAACACCAACACCAACACCAACACCAACACCAACACCAACACCAACGGTGCCCACCGGCGCAAAGTCGCCACTGCGGTGCGACCTGGCGAGCGCCTTCTCGAGAGCGGACTCGGGCGCAGGCAGCTCCCGGGTGCCACGGATCCACTTTCCGAGGTCGTCAACGAGCCACAGCTCGCCGGACTGGTACTCGACAACCTGCTCGAGAAATTGGCCGTAGGGGTCTGCGCTCACTGCGCACTCGACCAGCGCTCGCTCAAATTCCTGCTCGCTCGCCAGCCGCGACTTTTCTGTTTCGAGGGTTGCCTGGAGCCGGTCGCGTTCCTCGAGCGCGGCCTGCATGTCACCAATGAAGCGCGCGTTCGAGAGCGCCACGCAGGCGAGCGCGCTCATCGATTCCACAAGCCAAATCTCTTCGGCAGTGTAGCGACGTTGATATCGCTCGGCGACGAGGAGCGCCCCGAGGAGGACACCGTCACGGAGCAGCGGGGCCCCCATGATTGATCGCACCCCCTCCGCGACAACCGTGTCGTCGATCTCCGGAACGTGAATGATGTCGGGATCCGCAATATAGTCAATTGCTTGAGCCGAGCCGGTGCCGGCGGCAATCTTTCCGAGCACCCCGGTCCCCAGCTCCATGCGGATGTTGCGGTAAGCCTCTGTCGCAACCCCGTCTGTCGTGTGAATGAAGGTTTCGCGAGTGTCGTAGTTATTCAGGCTGATGTACGCCATGTCACTGCCGAGGATCATCCGGGTCCTCCGAACAATGGCGTGGAGCATCGCGTCAAAATCTGTGATGGCGACGAGATCAGTCGTGGTCTCGAGCAGCACCCTGAGCAGGCTCTCGCGCCGCTTGCCCCGCCGCAGGCTCGAGTCGATGCGGCGAACTACGTCGCATTCGGCCTCCGAGAGGTGCTGATCATCGCTCGCTCGCTCGAGCTCTCGCTCGAGAAGCCGCGGCGATTCGTTGCCATCGAGCGCGGAAAGCACAGGCAGCAGGGGGTTCGAAACACGCTGACTCATGTGAGCAGGTTACACCCACCGACACCAATAGTGTTGCCATTTCACGTACCCCCTTTTCCCCGTCGATGACATGCTGAGTTGCATCACACGGCAACGTACGAAGAGGTAAGAGTTGAAGATCATCGGCGCGGTACTCGAGAACAGTGACTCGCAGCGGCCTTTCGCACAGTCACGCCCCATATCTGTGGGAGAACTCGAGCTCGACGGCCCCGGCCCTTCTCAGCTCCTCATCCGCATCGAGGCCGCGGGCGTCTGCCACTCCGACCTCTCCGTCGTCGACGGCAACCGCCGCCGCCCGACACCGATGTTGCTCGGCCACGAAGCAGCCGGGATTGTCGAGCAGGTCGGCGAGGGCGTCGAGCACTGCAAGGTCGGCGACCGCGTGGTACTCACGTTCCTCCCGCGATGTGGTGAGTGCAGCGGATGCCTCTCCGGCGGCAAGCTGCCGTGCAAACCCGGCTCGGTTTCGAACAATCAAGGCACCCTCTTCGACGGCTCCCTCAAGCTCTCGCGCGCGACCGGCAAGGTCTGGCACCACCTTGGCGTCTCGGGGTTCGCGACGCACGCGGTCGTTGACGTTCGCTCGGTCGTGCGCGTCGAGCACGATGTTCCCGCGGAGATCGCCGCGCTGCTTGGCTGCGCGGTACTCACCGGCGGCGGCGCGATCCTCAACGAGGGGCAGCTCGCTGCCGGCGACGAGACCGCGGTCGTGGGGCTCGGCGGCGTCGGCATGGCCGCGCTCATCACCGCTGTCGCCCTCGGGCACGGTCCTGTGTATGGCATCGATCTGTCGGCAGAGAAACGGGCGCTTGCACGTGATCTCGGCGCGGCCGGTGCTTACACCCCCGAGGAGGCAGTCGAACTCGGCCTCGCCGCGGCGTGCGTAATCGAGGCTGCGGGCCACCCGCAAGCGCTCGAGACCGCGGTCTCCCTCACCGCGGCGGGCGGACGGACGATCACGGTCGGCCTCCCCCACCCGAACGCGCGCATCTCGGTCTCACCGCTCGGCCTCGTTGCAGATGCTCGCACCATCTCCGGCTGCTACCTCGGCTCTGCTATCCCCGAGCGCGACATCCCAATCTTTGCCGACCTCTGGCGCAGCGGAAAACTCCCGCTCGAGCGGCTCGTCAGCTCATACGTCACCCTCGATGAGCTCAACGGGGCAATGGACCTCCTCGCCGAGGGCAAGGCCCTACGCCAGATCATCCGGTTCACCAACGATCTCGAGCAGCCGCACGCCCCCAGAGAGTCAACCACCGTGCAGAATGGAGCGAGCGCATGAGCGACTCCCGAATCCCCGTCATCACGAGCGCCGTGCGCACGCCCATCGGGAGGCGCGCGGGATCCCTCGCCGGTTACGAAGCGTCTGAACTGGGCGGCCTCGCCATCCGCGAGGCTGTGCTCCGCTCGCGCCTCGCCCCGGAGGAAATCACCGACGTGATCTTCGGAAACACGCTTTCGCACCAGGGAAACGTCGCCCGTGTGGCGGCGCTGCACGCGGGTCTCGGCGCGGAGGTTCCGGGGGTGACAATTGACCGCCAGTGCGGCTCGGGCATCAACACCGTCGGGCTCGCGGCTCAGGCGGTCATGGCAAGCGGCGGCGTCTACGTTGCTGGCGGGGCAGAAAGCATGTCGCGGGAACCCTTCCTGCTCGAGCGCGCGCCGCGCGCCTTCGCGCCCACCCCGCCACGCTTCCTACGCCGCGAGCTCGCGACCGCCGAGGTTGGTGACCCGGTCATGGGCACCACCGCAGAGAACATCGCGAAGCGCTACGGCATCTCGCGCGAGGAGCAGGATCGCTTTGCGCTCGAAAGCCAGAAGCGGATGGCTGCGGCTGTCGCACGGGGTGCCTTCGACGAACAGCTCACTGCGGTACCGCTCGCGGACGGCTCGACATTCACGGTCGACGAGCACCCGCGCGCCGACAGCACGCTCGAGGCGCTCGCTCGCCTCCGCCCCGCATTCGAGGCTGATGGAACTGTCACCGCCGGTAACGCCTCCGGCATCAACGATGGTGCAGCGGCGACCGTGGTCATGAGTCTCGCTGAGGCGAACTCACGCGGCATTGCCCCGCTCGCGCGCATCACCGGTTGGGCGGTCGCGGGCGTCGATCCCAACTTCATGGGCCTCGGGCCGGTGCCCGCGACGCGGCGGCTACTAGCGCAGACCGGTGCCGACATTGACAGCTTCGACCTCGTCGAACTCAACGAGGCATTCGCGGTGCAGGCGCTCGCCTGTCAGCGCGACCTCGGCATCGCTCCGGAGAAGCTGAACGTACTCGGAGGCGCCATCGCCCACGGCCACCCCATCGCAGCAACCGGGACGATGCTCATCGCGAAGCTCGTGAGCGAGCTGCGCCACCGCGGGCTGCGCCGAGGCCTTGTCACCGCATGCATCGGCGGCGGGCAAGGCATCGCGCTTTCAGTCGAGTGCGACTGAGCTTCCCGCCTCGCGGCGATGCTGCGATCCATCCACTTACCGATCTACGAATCAAGGACGATACACATGACTGATCACCACTCCATCGCGCTCACCGTGTGCGGCAGCGGCGCAATGGGCTCCCAGATCGCGCTCGTCGGTGCGCTCGCCGGCCACACCGTCACCCTCTACGACATCGACGCCCAGCGACTGGATGCCGCCGTAGCGGAGCTCCGTGCGCAGGCTGACCGGCGCGTCTCGAAGGGACGTCTCACCCCCGAACAGGCCGCCGAAGCCTTCGCGAGGCTGAGCGTCACAACGGTGCTCGCTGAGGCGGCAGACAAAGCAGACTTCATGATCGAAGCGATCATCGAAGACCTCGGCGCCAAGCAGGCGCTGTTTGCCGAGTTCGCGTCGCTTGCACCCGCGCACTGCGTGCTCGCGACGAACAGTTCAAGCATCGTCAGCTCTCAGCTGGTGGGCGATATCGCTGCGCCAGAGCGCATCTGCAACATGCACTTCTTCAACCCCGCGCTCGTCATGGAGCTCGTTGAGGTAGTGCAGGGAGCCCACACCTCGGAAGCGACCGTCGAGCGCGCCATGTCGCTCGCGACGAGCATGGGGAAGCACCCGGTGCAGATCGAGCGCGAGATCTTCGGATTCGTGGTCAACCGCATTCTTACGGCGATCTTCGACGAGGCCCTGAGCCTGCATGAGGAGGGCATCGCCTCGTTCGAAGACATAGACGTCGCCGTCCGTAAGGGTCTCGGTCACCCGATCGGCCCGTTCGCCCTGCTCGACCTCACGGGTATTGACGTGAACTACCACATCAAGACGCTGCAGGCGCAGGAGTCGGGCCGCCCCGAGGATGGGCCTGCCAGAAGCCTCGTGGAGCTTTACGAGGCGGGTAAGCTCGGCCGCAAGTCAGGCGAGGGCTTCTACACTTACGAGGAGTCAGGCCGATGAGCGGCGAGTTCGTTACCGCGGCAGTCGCTCACGGCGTCGGAACCATCACGCTCAGCCGCCCAACCGCGCTCAATGCGCTGAATGAGCAGGTGCTCCGCGAGTTGCGCGAGACCCTCGCTGCTTGGGAGCTGTCGGACGACGTCGACGTCGTCGTGCTCACCGGCGCGGGCGAGAAGGCGTTTGCCGCAGGTGCCGATATCAGCGAACTCGTCGCGAAGGGCGCGATCGAGATGGCGGGCTCCTCGGGCATGCAAGAGTTCTTCACCTGGATCACCAACTTCCCGAAGCCCACCATCGCGGCCGTGAACGGTTTTGCCTTCGGTGGCGGGCTCGAACTCGCCCTCGCCTGCGATATTCGGATCGCCAGCGACAACGCGAAGCTCGGCCTCCCCGAGCTCTCTCTCGGAATCATTCCCGGTGCCGGCGGAACCCAGCTGCTCACGAACCTCGCTGGGCGCGGCCCGGCGCTGTTTCACATCCTCACCGGCCTCCCCCTCGGTGCGGAGGAGGCCCGCGCAGTCGGTATTGTTTCCGAGGTCACAACGCGCGAGGAGCTGCTTGGCCGCGCCGCAGAACTGGCGCAGCTCATTCGCACCAAGGGACCACTCGCTGCGCGGCTTGCAAAGCTCGCGGTGGGTGCAGCCCACGCAGCCCCGGCGACAGGATTACTCGTTGAAAAGCTCTCGCAGGCGGTACTGTTCTCAAC
The DNA here is from genome assembly GCF_048061935.2 of Leucobacter sp. BZR 635. NCBI lineage: Bacteria > Bacillati > Actinomycetota > Actinomycetes > Micrococcales > Microbacteriaceae > Leucobacter > Leucobacter sp. BZR 635. The sequence continues at coordinate 23,872 of NZ_JBLUNZ020000011.1, forward strand.
CGCCGACGCGAAGGAGGGCATGAGCGCCTTCCTCGAAAAGAGAAACCCCGCGTTCACCGACGTACTTACTAGAAAGGATGGCACCGTTGCCTAATCCACCCAAGCCCAAGGGGTTCTTCCCCATTTCGAAGTACCGGCTGTACTCAACGATCGGCATTCTCGTCGTCTGCGTGCTCTCGATCAACCCGTACACCTTCTACACGCAGGTCTCCGGCACCGCGCTCATCAACTGGCTGCTCATCGGCATCATGTTGCTCGCGCTCGTCGTGATGGTTGTCGATCTGCTTATCACTCCCTCCGATGATCTGAAGAAGACAGAGAGTGCCGCGCCCGAGGCCGCGCACACCGAGAGTGAGGCTCGCTAATCATGCCAAGCACACAGATTGTTCCCCTCGTCGTTCTCGCGGCGTACATGCTCCTCTCCGTCGGCATCGGCGTCTACGCCTCGCGTAAGCAGAAGTCAGGCACAGCGAAGGAGTACCTCACCGGCGGCGGCGGCGTCGGCTTCTGGATCAATGGCTTCGCGATCTTCGCGGCGTTCGCCACCGGCGGCACCATGCTCGGCAATATCGGGCTGAGCTACGCGGGCGGTTGGGGCTACATCACGGCCTACAACGCTGGTGTGGCCGTGGGCTACCTGCTCACCACCTTCTTCCTCGCGAAGACGCTCCGCAACATGAACGTCTCCACCGTCCCTGAATTCATCAAGGCCCGCTTCAAAAACAAGGGCCTGAACATCATCGTTCCGATCGTCATCGTCGTCACGCTCGTCGCCTACCTCGTCGCGCAGATGAAGGTCGGCGGCATGATCGGTGAGCGACTGTTCGGGATCCCCTACACCTGGTCCGTCATCCTCATTGGCCTCGTGTACATCTTCTACACCTTCATCGGCGGGATGAAGGCGGTGACCCTCACCGACTTCATGCAGGGCCTCCTCATGATCGCCGTCATCGTTGCGACGGGCGCGATCGCGCTGAGCACGAACGGTGGCGGCATCGACTCGTACCAGCTCGCGCAGGAGCTCCGCCCACAGTGGACCGCAGGTGGCGACGATACCCCGTTCCCGTTTGTGGCGTACGTCGGCGGCTTCCTCGTCTGGGCGACCGTGAACGCCGTGCTCCCCCACACAGTGATGCGCCTCTTCGCGGCAAAGACCGAGCGGACCGGACGCGCGTCGCTGTCGCTCGGGCTCGGCCTGTACGTGCTCACCGGCATCCTCACCTGCGTTGCAGTCGTCGCGTCGACGATCATCATCACCGGCGGCGGCGACCTCGAAAACGCCGACGAGGTCTTCCTCATCTTCCTCGAGAACGTACCGAACTGGCTCATGGCTGTCGCCTTCGCCGGCATCTTTGCCGCCGTGATGTCGTCCGTGAGCGCGATGCTGCTCGGCCTGAGCGCAGCATTCTCGTACGACTTCCTCGGCGAGGTCCGTCCGAACATGAGCGACAGCGCGAAGCGTTCGGCAACAAAGTGGGGTGTGCTCGTATTCGGCATCATCACCCTGCTGCTGTCGATGAATCCGCCCGCGCTGCTCACCCTGCTCTACACCGCAGCGATGGGACTGCTCGCATCGGCCCTCTTCTTCCCGACGATCCTCGGTGTGTGGTGGAAGCGGATGAACAGCGTTGGCGCGCTGGTCGGAGCGATCGCAGGCGGGGCGTCTTACCTCGTGCTGCTCTGGGGCTTCTCGCTTCCGGCGCTCTCGCAGATCCTCATCTCACTGCCGATTTCGCTTGTCGCCTGCATCGTCGGCAGCCTGGTCACGAAACCGCCGACTGCGAAGGACCTGCATCGGATTTCGATCGCGCACGAGCGCGAGTACACGGATGCAGACGCAGCGGCTGCGGAAGCCACGTTCGGCCGCTAACCTGTTCGCTTGGGCCAGGCATTCGTGCCCGGCCCAAGCGAGCCCACCACCCACCTACTCATCGGGAGAGCAGTGTTCGAAACCACCATTCACCCTCGCGTCTCAGAGACGGACGCGATCGGGCACATCAACAACACCGTCGTGCCAGTCTGGTTCGAGGCCGGGCGGCGAGAGTTCTTCGAGGTGTTCGGCCCGGTTGACGATTTCTCGCAGTGGCGAATGATCGTCGCGAGCTTCACCGTCGATTTCGAGCACGAGCTTACCTACCCGGCGCCGGTCTCCGTGCATACCTGGGTAGAGCGCATCGGGAACTCATCGCTGGCGCTCTACGAAGAGATGCACCAGCTGGGCAAGCGGTGCGCGGTCGGACGCACGACCTATGTCAACGTGAGCCCGACGACGAAGCGGCCAGAGCGTATCTCCGACGAGGTCCGCGCCGCACTCCAGCCACATATGACCCCCGCCGCCCCGCACCAGGAGGAAAGCGAATGACCGCTCAGGTTCTGTACACCGTCGACGGCGCGATCGCCACGATCACGCTCAACCGCCCCGAGGCGCTCAATGCCCTCAACAACAGCATGATCGCGGCAATTCGCGACGGTATCCGACACGCAGCCGCAGACACGAATGTGCGCGTGCTCGTGCTTGCCGGCGAGGGAAAGTCCTTCTGCGCGGGCGATGACCTCATTGATATGGGCACGCCCGAGCACCCGAAGTCAGATGACCTCATGGAGGAATACCTGCGCGGTTACCCGGTGCTCGTCGAAGAGCTGCGGCGAATCGAGAAGCCCACGATTTGCCGGGTGCAGCGCCACGCGCTCGGAGCGGGCTTCGAGATGGCACTCGCCTGCGACTTCGTCATTGCCGACGAGCCCGCGAAGGTCGGGCTCCCGTTTGCGCTGCGTGGGATCGCCGCAGGAACCGCGCTCCTGCCCGCGCTCGTGCCGCGTCAGGTCGTCGCACGGGTGCTCTATACCGCGGAGCTCATCGGGGTATCTGAGGCACAGGGCTGGGGCGTCATCACCCGGGTCGTGCCAGCCTCCAAGCTCGACGAAGCAGTTGCGACGCTCGCTGACCAGCTCTCCGGGAGCGCAACCCGCGCAATCGGGCTCATGAAGGGCGCGATCGCCGCAACCGAGGAGGCCGGCCTCAGCGGGGCCCTGCGTATGCAGGCCGCCGCAACCGTATCCTCAGCACTCACCTCCGACTTCCGCGAGGGCGCAGTCGCCTTCGAGGAAAAGCGGGCTCCCGAGTTCACCGGGCGCTAGCCCGCCCGCTCACGCCGATCCGGCCCGGTCCACACCAGCTGTGCCGTAGCACAGCTCCACCGTCGAAGCACCCCGAAGGACGTCTTCATGTCACACGAAACAGCTCCTACGCGAGACATCCCGCTCCACCGCTACCTCCGGGAGCACGCGCAGTCGCGGCCCAATCATTCAGCGATCGAGTTCTACGGAGCTTCAATCAGCTACCGTGATCTCGATCAGCAGTCTGACGCGCTCGCACATCAGCTGCGCGCTCGCGGTATTGCCCAAGGCGATACCGTCGCGCTGTATCTGCAGAACTCGCCACAGTTCGTGATCGCGTTCTTCGCTATCCAGAAGCTTGGCGCGGTTGTCGGCCCGTGCAACCCGATGTTCAAGCAGTGGGAGCTTGAGTATCAGCTCAACGACCTCGAGGCGCGCGTAATCATTACCAGCGACGACCAGGTGGACACCGTGCTCGCAGTGCGTGAGCAGACTCAGCTGCGGCACGTCATTTCGAGCGGCTACGAGGAGTTCCTGCCCGCTGAGGGTGCCCCCGACTTCCCCGGCGTGACGGGGCTCGCCCCCGAGCCAGGCACCGAGCGAATGTCGGAACTCATCAAGGCACCGTTCCCCGAGCTCGCCGAGCCAGACATCGACCTGCTCACTGACCCTGCGCTCGTGATCTACACATCAGGCACCACCGGTCAGCCCAAGGGCGCGCAGCTGTCATTCGGGAACGCCGAGTTCAAGACTGCTTGCATGGTGGGCCTGTACAGCTTCACCGGCGACGATGTCTTCGGTAGCGCGATGCCCGTCTTTCACATCGCCGGAATGCTCGTCGGCATGACCTCTCCGATCATGGCCGGCGCGACGATCGTGCTCTTCCACCGCTTCGACGCCGGCTACGTGCTCCGGAGTATGCGCGAACAGCGCATCAGCGTCTTCTACTCGACACCGCCGATGGTCAACCAGCTCATGGCACACCCCCTGTTCACTCCAGATTCGTTCCCCGCTCTGCGCTTGAACCACGGCACGAGTTTCGGCTCGCAGATCGATCAAGAGCTCTCTGACCGCTGGGCAGCCGTAGCCGGCACCCCGCTCTTCGAGTTCGCGTACGGGATGAGCGAGACCCACACGGGTGACGCGCTCATGCCGCCCGGGGCTATTCGCTACGGCAGCCACGGCAAACCTGCGTTCCAGACCCGCTTGAAGATCTGCAGCGTTGACGATCGCAGCGTCGAGATGCCCGTGGGCGAACTCGGCGAAATCGCAGTGAATAGCCCGAGCGTGTTCCTCGGGTACCGCGGCCGCGACGCAGAAACCGCGCAGGTGAAGGTCGACGGCTGGTACTACTCCGGCGACATGGGCCGCATCGACGAAGACGGCTACCTGCACTTCGAGGGCCGCACTAAGGAGATGATCAAGTCCAACGGCTACTCCGTCTTTCCAGAGGAGGTCGAGCGCATGCTCATCAGGCACCCGGCAGTGAAACAGGCCGCGGTCGTCGGGTACGCCGACGAGCAGCGTGGCGAGTCGGCCCGCGCCTTCATTGTGCTCGCGGAGGGTGCCGAAGGCACGCTCACCGAGGAAGAACTCATTGCCTGGGCACGCGAGCATATGGCAGCCTACAAGTACCCTCGCTCCGTGCGATTCATCGACGAGATCCCGCAGACTAGCACGGGCAAGATGCTTCGAGCGAAGCTCACTGAGCAGGGCTAATTACACACAGAGCAGCGCTCGCTCGGCACAGGGCAGCGTTCACGAGAGGGGTATTCGCACCATGACCGCGACCCAGCCGAAGTTGACGACCCCGTGGTCGCTCACCCGCAGCGACGCGATGGCTGACACCGAGACCGAGATGTGGGCGGGCGTGACTGTCCCGACTCCGTGGCCGGCAAGCTACGGCGGCGACCTCTCGGTGGGCGCGCTCAGCGCGGTGATGCGTTCCTCGGATGCGGATCAGCGGCCACACTCACTCCACGTCGCCTTCTTGCGGCCCGGCGACCGCGATGCCGCGGTGAGCTACTCGGTGGAGCGCGTGCGAGACGGCTTCCGTTACGGCAACCGAGCAGTGAGGCTCAGTCAGTCAGGTACCGAGATCGCAATGGCGACCGCGTCGGTGCGTAAGCCCAGGCTGGGCGAGGAGGTCGGGTCGCCCGAGACGCCCGTCGGAGGCGACCCGCTCCCCGATCCGAATTCTCTGCCCA
>NZ_JBLUNZ020000012.1:0-25611 GCF_048061935.2 Leucobacter sp. BZR 635
CGCTGCCAAGGCGATCGAGGGGCGTGCACCGCTCGCGAGCGAACACCCCGACGCGGCCGGACTCGATGAGTACTGGGCCGCGGGCCGCGCACTCGATACGCGACACATTGATCCCCCGCTGTATGGCGAGCAGGTAGCGCCTCGCAGCTGGAACCGGCTCTGGGTGCGGTTCACTGCCGACACTGCCGAGCAGCGAGAACTGCTCGGCACGCCGAACGGGCGCGCCGCGCTCGTCGCGTATCTCGCCGACGATACGATCCTCGAACCAGCGATCGCTTCCCTCGGCCACGGCTGGCTCACCCCGAACCTGTTCAGCACGACCGTCGAGCAGAATGTCTGGTTCCACGCCGATTTCGACGCGCGCGACTGGCTACTGTTCTCGCAGCACCTCGTCAGTCGCGCGGGCGACCACGTCGTCTGCCGCGGCGAACTGTTCACCCCTGCGGGCACGCTCGTGGCGACAGTGCTGCAGGAGGGTATTGTGCGGGTGAGGCCTACTCGGCCGTAGGTGAACCCAACCCGCGGAAGTCCCGTGTGACGATGTCTAGTATGGCTCCTGCTGTTCCCCTGCGGCACGCCCCTCGATGAGGTTCTCGACAAACCCAGAGACCTGGTCGCGCAGGCCTGCGAATGCGCCCGGAATCGGGGATTCTGACTCCATCGCTAAGCGAAGCTCTGTGAGATCTCGGTCGACGATCACTTCGCTGTCCCGAAGCCCCCAACCGCGGAACTCGGCGATGAGGTCTTCACGCGTCACATCTGCGTGCCAGTATTTTCTGTTCACTGCGAGGGCGAGTTCGCCGTCACGCGACAGGTGTGCCTGCGGCACCACATCGTAGTCGGGGCGAGCTGGATCGAGCCTGCCGCGGTATGCAACAGGCCGAGGTTTTTGGCGCGAATGTCGAAGTTGCCAATGCCGACGGTAAACACCACCATCCGTGCAAGTGTGACCAGGTCTTGGGGGCGCGCGTGCCGCTCCACAACGTCAGCAATGCGCCGGAGGCTCTCAGCCCCGCGAATGCTCTGATACTTTTCGTTTCCGCTCGCCCCGAGCGCCTGGTTCATGTCTTCTTGGTGCACACGCCCTGCATCGCTGCGCTCACAGCGCTCAACGCGCTCAACGCGCTCAACGCGCTCAACGACGAGCGTCGGCAGGCCGGCAAAGTCGGCGATGACGACGTCGAACTGAGCGAGCCCAAGGGCCCGGGCAAGCCGCGAACCGTACTCCTCATGAAAGATGACAGTCGCGAAGGATCCGGGAAGCTGCGGTTTGAGAATATGGGTCGACGGGTATCCGCCGAGCGCTTGCGCCCAGCTTTCATTTCCAGGCGCATCGGTACGCACAAGAACGAGTTTGGGCTACACGCCCCCGAGCGAGGACTTCCCGGCGGCGCGATCATTCGCAAGGGGCGATCCCGATGGGTTTTCAAGCAGGATGCGCACTTCCTCGCCCGTTACGCTCCGCACTGCCGGGGTGCGAGGCTCGGTGGGGTCGTCCACGTCCCAGATTTGCAGCGCGCCGGCTACGTCACGTCCGTAGCGCGCGAGAAACGCGGGAGTGTCACCTCTCTTGAGTGCACCCTGCGCGAGCATGAACTCGTACTGATCGCCCTCCGGGAGCAGCTCCGCGAACCATTTTCTTCTGCGTCCCGCCCGGTCGCGGCGCGGGTGACGCACCAGGGGAATTGCGACGGACAGTACCGTACTGTTGATGCCGAACCTCGCAAGGCCCGCCGGGTCGGGGGCGAAGTCGAAGTCGCGAGCTCCCCGTTCAAGAAGCCCTACCCGCGTCCCGTGGATCTCAACGGCGAGTCTCATGCGGCTCCTCCTCCGGGTCGGTCCAGCTCGCTGACAACACTCTGCCGCAGGCCGGTATCTGCGGCGAGTTGCGCCTGCGAGAGTCCCCGGCCCAGTCGGGCCTGCCGAATAGCGGATCGGGCACTGGCGCGCACAGCAGCCGGGGCACGCTTCCCCGCCGCTACCCCAACGCCCAGTCGAGAAAGTCCTCGGCGGCGAGCACCGGCTTGCCCCACAGCGCCGCCTTCTTCGCCTTGCCCGACTGGCTGCCGCGCTCGGCGACGACGAGCACGTCGGTCTTCGTTTTCGTCATGTTCTCCGAGATGACGAGGCCCCGCGACTCCGCGAGCTCACGCATGTCGTCGCGCTCGAAGGTGCCGTGCACGGGCGACACGACCTCCCCCGTGAAGCAGACGCGCGCGCCGGGCACGAGCACGGCGTCGAGTGCTGTGGGTTCAGCGAGCTCGAAGCCCTCGGGCAGCACCCGCACCCCGAAGTGTCGTTCGGCGTCGCGGAGTCGCTCAAGGGTAGGCGCGTCGCGGTCGACGACCCGATCCCACGCGGCCTTTAGGTGCTCGGCCAGCAGCCCGGCCGCGTCGTCCTCTGGCGAGAGCTGCCCGCCGACGGTGAACGCGCCTGCGCCCGTGTGTCCGTGGGGGCCGGTGGTGCGCTGCAGCAGGTAGCCGTGGCCGGCACTGCGCACGGGAAACGGGCTGCCGGGCGCCAGCAGCAGCGCACCGGGTGCCTCCGCGTCGATCCGCTGCGCGATGTCTCGCGCCGCCCGCGCCCGCTCGAGCGCGGTGGGGGCGGATAGCGCGCGGCGATCCTCTGCCACGAGGTGGCCCGCCGGCAGCTCCGCGCCGAGCGGCATCTGCGCCACCACCCCGTTGCGCTTGAGCTCGAAATCGATGATGCCGAGCGCCTGATCCACCCCGACACCCGTCGGCACGCGGCCCGCGAGCAGCGGCGACAGTGCCGCCCAGGCCTCCGCCAGTAACGGCGCGAGGGCGACGTCGCGGGTCGTGATTCCGTAGTCTTGCGCCGCCGAGAACAGGTCGCTCGTGGGGTTCACGACCGTCGTCGCCTCGTCGCCGTCATCGGTGACCACCGCCATCTCGATGGGGCGGGGCCGGTAGCGGTCGCCCTCGTTGCCGACCTGCACGATCGCCAGATAAGCGCGCCCGAGCGCCGTCGCCGCCGCGTCGCCGGACTCGAGGAAGCGCCGCACGAGCACGTCGGTTTTCAGGTCGCGCGGCAGCACGTCGCGCTTGAGCACGAGGCCCTCGAGGCTCGTGCAGCGGCTCAGCGCGACATACAGCTGCCCGTTCGCGAAGGTGCCACCCGTGAGGTCGACGACGACCCGGTCGAGGGTCTGCCCCTGGCTCTTGTGGATCGTGATCGCCCACGCGAGCTTCATCGGGAGCTGCGCGAAGGTGCCGATGACCTCGTGCTCGAGGGATCCCGCGCGCACCACCGGCCGCGTAATCTCCCACGTGTGCTGGCGCACCTCGACGCGCTTGCCGTCGCGCAGCCGCACGTCGACGACCGGGCCGTCGCTGTCGCGGTCGATGCGCTCCACCTTGCCGATGCTGCCGTTCACCCAGCGGTCCGCGAAGTCGTTGTTCAGCAGCATCACCTGGGCGCCGACGGCGAGCTGCAGCCGCTCCTCGGCGGGGAGCTCGAAGCCGTCGGTGTCGCCGCTGATCTCGGCGGTGAACGCGAGCGGCTCCGCGGTGAGGCGTTCAAGCATCTGCCGGTTGCGGGCCCCCACGATGCGGTTCGTCGTCGCGAGCGTGAGCTAGAACTCGTCAAGGTCGGGGTCGAAGTCGGGGTTTGTGCGGGCGTTGAGCTCTGCGCGCGCGTCGTCGAGCAGCGCCCCCTCGCGCACCGCGTTCAGCAGGTCGACGAGCTTCGTGTCGCCGAGCTGCCGGAAGACGGTCGTGAGCTCCGTGACCGGGAACAGGTCGCGTGTGAAGGATCGGGCCGAGAAGAAGTACGGGGTTCCGTAGCGCTCGGCGATGAACTCGGCCTCACGCTCGGTGACGACGGGCGGCAGCTGGTAGAGGTCGCCGACGAGCACGAGCTGCACGCCACCAAACCGCTCCCCCGGCTTCGGCCCGAAGCGTTCGAGCGCTACGGCAAGCGCGTCGAACAGGTCGGCCCGCACCATCGATACTTCGTCGATGATGAGCGTGTCGAGTTCGCTGAGTGCGTTCGCGAAGCGGCCGGGGTAGTAGCGACTGCTGCGCACGTGCGCCTCGTTCACGCCCGACGGAAACGAGAAGAGGCGGTGGATCGTGTAGCCATCGACGTTGAGCGCGGCGATGCCCGTGGGCGCGACGGTGATGGCGTTGCGGTCGGTGTCGGAGAGGAAGCGGCGGATCAGGGTTGATTTGCCCGTGCCTGCCTTACCCGTGAGGAACACGTGGGAGCCGCCGTGGAGCAGGTCGAGCGCTCGCTGGAACTCGGGGGTGATGGTGATCGCCGATGCCGCGACTGGGGGTGCCGCGGCATCGGGATCGGTGAGTTGCTGAGCCATTGTTGGATCCTGTGGGTCGAGAGGTGAGTCTCGACCCACCCTACTGACTCGTCTGCTTGCTTCTGCGCTCGGGCGTGATCTGCACCTGGCCGGTGAGGGCGCGTTCGCTCGCGTCGGCGCTGCGCTCGAAGTCGCGTGGGCGCAGCACGAGCAGCCCGATGATGGAGATGACCGCGGTGCCGACGAAGAAGACCACCGGGGAGCTGATGTTGCCGGTGCCCGCGATGAGCGCGGAGGAGATCATTGGCGCGCTGCCACCAAAGATTGCCACCGGCAGGTTGTAGGAGACGGCGATGCCCGTGGATCTGATGTGCGTTGGCAACAGCTCCGTCATGACCGCGTAGGGGGTCGACGAGTACAGGCCGAATGTCAGCGCGACCGCGATGAGCGGGGCGATGAAGGTCTGCGGCGTCGCACTCTGCGCGGCGACGAAGAACCAAACGAGGGCCCCGGTGGCAAGGAACGCCATGACGAGCAGGAACGGCTTTCGCCCGTACTTGTCGGTGAACATCCCGCCAAATGGCATCACGACCGCCCCGAGTGTGCTCCCGATGAAGACGTACAGCAGCGTGGTGCCGGAGTCGAAGCCGAGCGTGTTCGACATGTAGGTCGATGCGAACGTGAGCAGCAGATAGAACATCGAGGCGAGCAGCGTGATGATGGCCGCGACGAGGGCCAGCGCCCGCTTCCATTTGAAGACCTCGCGCAGCGGCGCCTTCGAAGTCGTGCCGTGGCTGAGGAGCTTGCGGAACTCGGGGCTGTCTTCGAGCTTCATGCGGATGTACAGGGCGATGAGGCCGAGCGGGCCGGCGACGAGGAACGGGATGCGCCAGCCGCCGTTCTGCATGGTTTCTGATCCAAGGAGGAAGATCAGGCTGTTTGCGACGAGCCCACCGAGCACGAGCCCGAGCACCGCGGTCGCCATCAGCCAGCTCGTCGAGTAGCCGCGCCTGCCGGGACCGGCGTACTCCGCGATGAAGCTCGTGACCGTACCGATCTCGCCGCCGGCCGAGAAACCCTGCACGCAGCGAACGAGCACGAGCAGCGCCGGCGCGACCCAGCCCACCTGGTCGTTCGTCGGGAGCAAGCCGATCGTGAACGTCGCGCCAGCCATGAGCAGCAGCACGATCATGAGGGTGCGTTTGCGGCCGAGCCGGTCGGCCAGCGGGCCGAAGAAGAGCCCGCCGAGCGGGCGGACGAAGAAGCTCAGCGCGAACACGGCGAAGCTACTGATGAGGCTGACCGCGGCATTGTCGCTCGCGAAGAATGCCTGGCCGATGTAGATGGCGAGGAAGCCATACACGCCGTAGTCGTACCATTCGATGAGGTGGCCGACGATGGCCCCCACAAATGCTTTGCGTCGGCCCGGACTCGGGGACTGCGGGTTCTTCGGTGCCGTTGGGGCGTCGGGTGTCTGCTGTGGCGTCGTTGCCATGGCGGTTCGCCTGCCTTCTTCTGGTGAGTGAGTTCGAGCGTCTGTGCCTGCGCGCGTGCAAGGTGTCGCGCCTGGGCGCTGAGCGCACGAGCAGAACTCAACGCTCGCTGGTTCAATACACCATATGCAGCAAGGTAAAGAACGGCAACTGTTTGATAAACGACCGGATGATGCACTCTGTTGCCGCAGAAAACTCGAATGCCGCGCCGCCGCTCGGGCTCGCCGCAGGCCGCCATGGCATCGTTCACGCGACGTTCACGCAGGGTTTGGTGTGCGAACCCCCAGTCTCGTAATTCCCCGTCACTTTCGAGGGTTTGAATACAGGTGTTCTCGCAATTCGCCGAGAGCCACCCCACCTCGAAAGGTCACCATGCGTCGCAACGTTTTCACCGCGATTGGCGTGTTCGGTATCGCGGCAGTCGCGCTCACCGGTTGCCAGGCCGCAGCCCCCGCCGCAGATGCGGCGGACGCACCGATCACGATCGCCACCATCCCCATGTCCGACGATCCGACGGCGGAGAACCCAGTCGAGGTGCTCGTCGAGCTCCTCGAGGCCGAAACTGGTCGCGAGGTCGAGGTCACCGACGTGCCCGACTACCTCTCGGTGGTCGAGGCGATCCGCTCGGATCACGTCGACATCGGCATCATGAGCGGCTTCCCGTCGGCGCTCGCCGTGAACACGGGTGAGGTCGACGCGCTGCTCGCGTGGCCGGGCGACGACAAGCCGGTGTCCACCTGCGTGGTGCTCGACGACTCCCCCGTCCAGACCCCAGCGGATCTCAAGGGCAAGACGGTTGCGTTCGCGGATCAGGCGTCGAGCTCGGGCTACTTCATGCCCGTCTCCATGCTGCACGAGGCGGGCCTCACGCAGGGCACCGATTACGAGGCCATCTTTGCTGGCGGCCACGAGGGCAGCTTCGCCGCGCTCGAGCAGGGCCAGGTCGATGCGGCCTGCACCGCGTTCATGCTCACCGAGATGGGTGCCCCGATGTTCCCGTTCGCCGATGGCGAGTGGCGCGCCGTGGGCGAGAGCGCACCGATGGCGGTCACCGGTTCGGTGCTCGCTCGGCAGTCGCTCGACACTGAGACCCGCACACTCCTTGAGGAGGCGCTGCCGAAGGTGTTCTCGGCCGAGAACAAGGAGCGGCTCGCGGGCTACGGCGGCTTCGCCGGCCTCGAACCGGTGATCGCGCCGGATCCGGAGTTCTTCTCTTCCTTCGCCGAGATCGCGGCAGTCGCGGGCGTCGACCTCGAGGATCTCAAGTGAGCCGTCTCACGCGGGCAGCCCGGCAGTTCGCTCCGGCGGAGGCGGTCGATCCGTCGCTGCTCAGCACCGCCGAGCTCAGGCAGGCGCTCCCCCTCGTCACGGTGCGCGACCTCGCCGTCGCCTACGAGGGCGGCCCGAACGTGCTCGACGGCGTCGATCTCGATCTGTTTCCCGGAGAGATGGTCGCGCTCCTCGGGTCTTCGGGCTCGGGGAAGTCGACGCTCATGCGCTCGCTCACTGGATTCGCGCCGGTCACCGGCGGCCAGGTACGTGTGGCCGGGCACGACGTCACGAATCTGCGGCGCGGCGAGCTGCGCACGCTGCGTTCGGAGGTCGGGCAGGTTTTCCAGCAGTTCAACCTCATCCCCCGGATGAGCGTGCTCACGAACGTGCTCACCGGCGCGCTGCACAGCGCCGGCCCCATCAACCTCGTCGGCGGCTTCACCTCGGCGCACCGCAAGCGCGCGCTCGACCTGCTTGACCGCGTCGGCATCGCGCACAAGGCGAAAGATCCCGCTCGCTCCCTGAGCGGCGGCCAGCAGCAGCGGGTCGCGATCGCGCGCGCCCTCATGCAGCAGCCGAAGCTCATCCTCGCGGACGAGCCGGTCGCGTCGCTCGACCCGAAGCTCGCGGACTCCGTGCTCGAGCTGCTGCGCGAGATCGCGGTCGAAGACGGGATCCCCGTGCTCGTGAGCCTCCACGTGCTCCCGCTCGCCCTCGCGCACACCGACAGGATCGTGGGCCTCAGGCACGGCGAGATGATCGTCAGCGGCCGCACGGCAGACCTCGACGCCGCCCGGCTTGCGCCGCTGTACGACGAGACTCCCTCGTTGGAGGTGACGCCCAGTGGCTACGCAAGCGCCTGAGCGCCAGCGGGGCACCCAGCCCGAACTGCCGACTGCGGATCGCGCACGCCTCGAGCGCGCGGTGCCGCTGCCGAGGGCCCGGTTCCTCATGGGGCTTCCCGTCGCAGCGATCGTACTGCTGTGGTCGTTCAACGGCGCCGAGTTCAACTTCGCAAAGCTCGGAGACGGCGCCGTGAACATGGGCGAGTTTCTGTCGCGGCTGTTCCCGCCAGACTTCTCGAAGATCGGCACGATCGTCGAGCTGCTCATCGAGACATTCCAGATGGCCGTGGTCGGCACGGTGCTCGGCGCGGTGCTGTCGCTCTTCGTCGCGTTCGCGGCCGCCTCGAACATCGCCCCGAAGTGGCTGTACTACCCGGCCCGGTGGACGATGAACGTGATTCGTTCGGTGCCCGACCTCGTGTTCGCGCTCATGTTCGTGTCCGCGGTGGGGCTCGGCCCGTTCGCCGGCATCCTCGCGATGACGCTCGGCTCGCTCGGCTCCATCGGCAAGGTCTTTGCCGAGGCGATGGAGTCGGTCGATCGCGGCCCCATCGTCGCCATGCAGGCCGTCGGGGCGTCGAAGCGACAGGTGATTCAGTACGGCGTGCTGCCGCAGGCCGCCCCGCTGCTCGTCTCGTACACCCTGCTGCTGTTCGAGGGGAATGTGCGCGGGGCCACGATCCTCGGACTCGTCGGCGCCGGCGGCATCGGCCTCGAACTCACCACCGCGATGCGCATGTACGACTACGGCCACCTCAGCGCCATCATCATCTGCATCATCGTGCTCGTCACGGCCATCGACCAGGGCAGCGCCCTCATCAGAAAGAAGATCACATGAACACCACCATCGAGCTTCCGCTCAGCACGCCCGTGAACCTCCGCGATCTCGGCGGGATCCCCATCTCGGGCGGCGTGCTCCGCGAGGGCCTCGCGATCCGCACCGACGACCTCGCGACCGTCACCCCCGAGTACGCTGCAGAGCTCGTGGCCGGCGGCCTCACGGCCATCATCGACCTGCGCTCACCCGACGAGGTGCAGGTCACCGGCCGCGGCCCACTCGGTGACCATGCGGTCGCGTACCATCACCTGCCGTTCATGGGCTCGATCCAGGCACCGACCGGCGACGCCCCGGCCCTCACGCACGAGGTCATGGGCGAGATGTACGGCGGCATGGTCGAGCAGGCCGCCCCGCTCATCGTCACCGCGCTCACCGTCATCGCGCACTCGCCGGGCGCAACCGCGTTCCACTGCGCGGCCGGCCGCGACCGCACCGGCGTGCTCGCCGCCTCACTGCTGCTCGTGCTCGGAGCCGACGACGACGCGATCGTCGCCGACTACGCGCAGACCGGCCCAAACATGCCGGCGATCATGGCCCGCACGCGCACCGCCATGAGCGCCGTCTTCGCGAAGCTCGGCCTCGACCCTGACGTGTTTGACGGTAAGGGCCTCGAGGACGACGGCATGGAGCTCTCGATGCGCATGCTCCTCGCCCGCCTTCGCGAGCAGCACGGCGACCCGCTCGCGCCGCTGCGGGCGGCGGGCCTCGACGACGATACCGTCGCCAGGCTCCGGACCAGGGCCCTCGGCCGATGACACTCGCACCAGCAGCACCTGCCGGGGTCGCGGTTCGCCGCGGCCCCGGCAGGCCGCGTGATGTCGACCTCGACCCGCAGATCATCCAGGCGGTGCTCGACCTCATCGATGACGAGCAGGAGGTCACCGTCTCCCGCGTCGTCGAGCGCGCGGGCGTGAGCCGTGCGGCCCTCTACCGGCGGTGGCCGTCACTCACGACCCTCATCGCCGCGGCGCTCGACGTCGGGCGCACCGTGCCACCCGAGATCCGCGTCGACGGCGACCTCCGCGAGACGCTCTTCTCGTCGCTCATCGGGTCGCCCGCCTCGCTCGAGGCGACCGGGTACTCGGAGGCAAGGTTTCGGCAGCGGATCCGCCTCGTCATGGCCGACCGCGACCTGCAGCGCGCCTACTGGGAGTCGCACGTCAGCCGTCGCCGCGAACCCGTCGAGCGCGCGCTGCGAGCGGGAATCGCGCAGGGCCTGCTCCGCGCCGACCTCGACGTAGCGGCAGCGTTCGACGTGATTGCCGGGGCAGCCTATTACCAGTCGATCGTGCGCGGCGAGACGCCAACGAACCCGGCCACAATCGCGCGCATGACCGCGACGTTCGACATCGCCTGGCGCGGGATGGTGCGGTAGCGCGCTTCGTGAGGATCGTCCACATTACTCGCTGCAGGGTCTACCGAGGGTGGGCTCGATCGCGCAACGGGCCGCGTCGCTACGGGTCAAGAATTCGGATACGCAGACTCGACGTTCCCGCTCGCGACAAACTCGATCACGACAACAGCTTTTCCCCAGCTAGAGAACTCGCCCCACGACATGATTGAGAGCGCAATTATTCGATGTTCGGGCTTTGCCGCGAGCGCTTCATCAATAAGCATCTTCGTGTTCGTCATGCTGCCGAGATCAATCTCAAGGATTTCTTGTGCAGGAGTCAAGCCAAACGCCATGTCTTATCCCTAACTGTAGCTATTGAGTCGTTTCACTTGACCAGATTCGCGAACGGACGATCCCCCAATTGGGCACGAAAGCTCTGGATAAGCGAGCTCTCGACTGCGCTGGGGTGCCCGTCGGGGAGAGGTATCCATGCAAAACGCAAGCGAGGGGAATCGGAAAGCTGCCACACATAGCGACCACCCCAATGGCCGACATTCTTTCCGGTGCCAAACCTGAGATACTGACCGATCCGGCTCCTCAGCGTAGCCGAGCGTCCCGGGTCACCTGCCTTGCCGATGTAGAGCACCGGGCTCTCAGACACCCAGTTGGCCCGCAGCAACTCGATTGCAACATTCGGGTCTTTGCCTTTGAAGAAACCGCCGCTCCCAGTTTCCAAAAACTCTGGGGTACTCTGCCCGTCACGAACGATCACGTACACTCCCCGCACGGCGGGAAGCACCGAAGCGTCGACCCGCAGGTCCGCAATCGTGTGAAATCCCACAAACCCCGCGCCACTGATCGACTCGAGCGAAGTCCAATCGTTCACTGTGCTATCCGTCATGTCTGCTCCTCGTGTGCGCTATGTTCAGTTACGATACCGCGCCGCCGAGAAAGGGCCATCCATGACCACACCTGCAGGGTATGAAGTCCTCGTCGCAGAGCATTTTCAAGTACTGGGCTACGAGACGACATTGACAGCCGCTACGGGCGATTATGGGCTTGACGTCCTAGCTTCGAATGAACAAGAGCGCATCGCTATCCAAGCGAAACGCTATGGCGGATCTAACCGTAAGGTGAATCGCCAAATGGTTATGGAGCTGCACGGAGTCGCAGCATACTTCGACTGTCAGCGCGCAGTGCTCGCAACCGACGGTGAGCTTCTCCCGAGCGCGCTAGAAGTAGCCAAGAAACTCGGAATCGAAGTTCTACATCTCCCGCTTCACTCATCAAACGATGGTCAGCAGATTCCCTTCACGGCTCAGGCAACGAGCGTCAACACGCCACCGGAGACAGGAGCGCCCGACGCTTTACCCTCTTTTGACGAGATCTGGCAGAGGTACATCTGGCCGCTCGCGGGTCAAACCCTCACCCGTTCAAACGGAGGCACAAACGAAGTGGTCGCCGTGGACTGGGGAGGAATCACCAGGATTTCTTCAAATGGAAAGCACAGTCGCATCGACATCGAGATATTCCGACTCGCCGTGAACCAGTTGCTCTCGGAGGGCACGATAACGAGGCAGGAGATCAACGATAACTATGCAAAACGGGCTTCATCAGGAGTCGTTCTTGTGCTCGCCCAGGTTCCAATCTTCGCTTTTGAAACCTCCCCCCAGCATCGCCTTGTGCTCAAGCCTCGCGAGTTCTAGACCCCAAGGCTAGTTTGCACGAAGAAGCCCTCATCAGGGCGTTTTGATTGTGTCAACCGCGCCAGCCAGCTTGCCCGCACGCGGGCGGGCGCACAGGCCTTCGGGGCCGACTCTCGGCCTCGATGCGCACCCGCCCGAACACGTTGAGACCCTTGTACACTGGGCCGCGCGGGCACGGGGGCTTCGACCGTTCCGACCAGGCCCGCTGCAGTTTCCACGCCTGCTCAGCCACGACTTCCCAGAGCCCCAATGGCCACAAGGTGAGCGCCGGGGCCGGCTCGCCTACCCGAGCCCGAGGGAGCGGGCGATGAGCATGAGCTGGACCTCGTTCGTGCCCTCGCCGATCTCGAGGATCTTCGAGTCGCGGTAGTGTCGGGCGACCGAGAACTCGTTCATGAAGCCGTTGCCGCCGAAGATCTGGGTCGCGTCGCGGGCGTTGTCCATCGCGGCGTCGGAGCCGGTGAGCTTCGCGATTGCCGCCTCCGTCTTGAATGGCTTGCCCGCAGCGCAGAGGCGCGCGGCGTGATGCCACGCGAGGCGCGCGTTGTGCACGCGCAGTCGCATACGTGCGAGCGTGAACTGGATGTGCTGGCGGGTTGCGAGCTGCTCGCCGAAGACGATGCGCTGCTTCGAGTACTCGACGGCGTCGTTCAGGCAGCCCTCGGCGGCACCGGTGGCGAGCGCGCCGACGGCGATCCGGCCCTCGTCGAGTGTGCGCAGGAAGTTGGCGAAGCCGCGGCCGCGCTCGCCGAGCAGGTTTGCCTCGGGCACGCGCACGTCGTTGAAGCTGAGCGGGTGCGTGTCCGACGCGTTCCAGCCGACCTTGTCGTATGCGGGTTCGACGGTGAAGCCCGGGGTGCCGTTTGGCACGATGATCGTCGACAGCTCCTTGCGGCCGTCCTGCTCCCCGGTGACGGCGATGACGGTCACGAACTTCGTGATGTCGGTGCCGGAGTTCGTGATGAACTGCTTCGAGCCGTTGATGACCCACTCGCCGTTGTCGAGCCGCGCGGTGGTGCGGGTCGCGCCGGCGTCGGATCCTGCCTCGGGCTCGGTGAGTCCGAAGCCCGCGAGCGCGCGGCCTGCGAGCAGGCCGGGCAGCAGCTCGGCCTTCTGGGCGTCGGTGCCGAAGTTGAAGAGCGGCATCGCACCGAGGCCCACGCCGGCTTCGAGGGTGATCGCGACCGACTGATCCACCCGGGCAAGCGCCTCAATCGCGAGGCACAGCGCGAAGTAGTCGCCGCCCTGCCCGCCGACTTCCTCCGGGAAGGGCAGGCCGAAGAGCCCCATGTCGCCCATCTGCTTGACGATGTCGAGCGGCAGGGTGTGCGTGCGGTCGGCCTCGTAGGAGATCGGCGCGACGACCTCGTCGGCGAACTCCTTCACCATGGCCGCGAGCTGCAGCTCCTCGTCGTTCAGGTTGTAGTTTTCCATCAACCGCTCCTTAGCGTTCTTCGTGTGGTCTGTGTGTTGTGGTCTTTCGCCCTTGAACGATCGTCCGTTCGGTCGCGGGCAGTGAAAGGCGCGTGAGCGAGGATGCCGCTCACGCGCTTAGGCGCTCAAGGGAGCTGCCCGTAGCGACGGGCGAGCGCGACCGATTCGACGCGGTTGTGTGCGCCGAGCTTGCGCATCGCTGCGCGCAGGTAGCTCTTGACGGTCTCGAGCTCCAAGAACAGCCGCTCCCCGATCTCTCGGTTGGTGAGCCCGATGGCGACGAGGGCGAGCACGTCGACCTCGCGGGCCGACAGCGCCGGGCCCTCCTCCGTGCCGCCCGGGGCGAGCTTCGTGAGGATGCCGTGGAGTTCGGCCTGTGCTGTCGGGTCCTCAACCGTGCGCGCGAACTCGCGCAGCTCGGCGAACGCCGCGCGCACCTGTTCCCACTCGCGATCCGACGGTGCGCTGCGCACGGAGCGCAGGTACTCGGCAGTCTCGACGGCGGTGGTCTGCTTCGTGACGGCGTCGTCGACGGCGAGCCGGAATGCGATCGTGTCAGCGGCCTCCGCGATGCTCTCCACCTCGGGCTCGCTCAACGGGCCTGCGTGGCGGTGGGCGCCGTACACGATCCCCCGGGCCTCGCCCTCGATGACAATGGGAAGCGCGGCGACCGCGCGCAACTCCTCGGCCGCAACGGCACGGTCGTAGTCGCGCGAGATCGAGGGGTCGTGGAGGTAGTCATTCGCGAATGCTGGGGTGGCCTGCGCGAGGGCGAGACCGCCGAGACCTGCGCCACTACGGATCACCAGGCCCTTGAGCTCCGCCGTGCGGACGCCGACTGCGTGCGTGATCGTAAACCTGTCAGTGTCGGGAGCCGTGTATCCGCCGAACAAGACGTCGAGGTGCGTGTGTTCGCGCACGCCGTTGAGCGTGTGCGCGATCCCTGTCCCCTTCATGGTGCATGCCTAGGAGATGGCGTTTGCCTACGCCGGAGCGACCTGCGGCGGCGAACTGCGTGAAGCTCTTGAACCATGAGGACCCCTTCGAACTGGCGCGTGCACCGGAGGATCCTGACGGCATCCTCGCCGTTGGACCCAGCCTAGGGGCATCGCGCAATCGTGTCGAGCAACGACGCTCCGTCGCGCCCGCGTGTTCATGCCATCTCGAGAAGCTCGATAGCCAGCTCCCGCATTTCGACCTTACGTACCTTGCCTGTGACGGTCATCGGGAACTCGTCGACAACGTGCACGTACCTCGGAATCTTGAAGTGCGCGAGGCGTCCGTTCGCGAACTCACGCAGCGCTTCGGCGGTGACCGAATCAGCGCCTGGCCGCAGCATGACCCACGCCATGAGCTCCTCGCCGAAGCGCTGATCTGGCACCCCGATGACCTGCACGTCGGCGATGTCAGGGTGACGGTAGTAGAACTCCTCGATCTCGCGGGGGTAGATGTTCTCGCCGCCGCGGATCACGACGTCCTTGAGCCGCCCCACAACGGACAGCCGGCCCTCCGCGTCCATCGTGGCGATGTCGCCGGTGTGGATCCACTTGCCCGGATCAATCGCTTCGGCGGTCTGCTCCGCGTCGCCCCAGTAGCCGAGCATCACGGAGTAGCCGCGCGTGCAGAGCTCCCCCGGCTCGCCGACGGGCACGACCTGGCCTTCCTCGTCGATGATCTTCACCTCGAGGTGCGGCATCACCTTGCCGATGGTCTGCGTGCGCGCCACGAGGTCGTCGGTGATCGACGTCATCGTCGACACGGGCGCGGTCTCGGTCATGCCGTAGCAAATCGCGACCTCTCGCATGTTCATCTCGGCCATGACCTCTTCCATCACCTCTGCCGGGCACGAGGATCCGGCCATGATGCCGGTGCGCAGCGACTTCAGATTGTACTTTGCGAACTCTTCGAGCCCGAGCTCGGCGATGAACATCGTCGGCACGCCATAGAGCGAGGTGCAGCGCTCCTGCTCAACCGCCGCGAGCGTCTTCTCCGCGTCGAACACGGGTGCGGGGAGCACGATGCAGGATCCGTGGCTGTGCGCGCCGAGGATCCCCATCACCATGCCGAAGCAGTGGTACAGCGGCACCGGCAGGCAAACCCGGTCGGCCTGTGTGTAGCCGATCCCCTCGCCCACGAAGAAGCCGTTGTTCAGGATGTTGTGGTGAGTGAGCGTCGCGCCCTTCGGGAAGCCCGTGGTGCCCGACGTGTACTGAATGTTGATGGCCTCGTCGAACGCGAGCGACGGGCGATCCTCTGTCGGCGGGTTCGCGGCCGCGTCTGCGATCGCCTCATCCCACTCCGGCGTGCCGATGAACATCACGTTGCCGAAGCCGATCTCGGCGAGCATGCCCCGGTAGTCGCTCGAGCGGTACTGCACCGCGCTCACCATGAGCGAGATGCCCGACTGCTCGACCACGTACTGCAGCTCGTGGGTGCGGTACGCGGGGTTCACGTTCACGAGGATCGCCCCGATCAGCGCGGTCGCGTACTGCGTGAACACCCACTCGGCGCAGTTCGGTGACCAAATGCCGACCCGGTCGCCCTTCTTCACACCGCGCTTCGTGAGTGCGTTTGCGAGGGTCTCGCTCTCGCTCAGCAGCTCGCTGAACGTCCAGCGTCTGCCCGTGAACGACTCGACCAGCGCTTCGTTGTCTGGAAACTGCTCGGTTGTGTTGCCAAGCATGCCGCCGATGGTCTGCCCCAACAGCGGTGTTGTGCTCGGACCCGACGCGTATGAAATCTGTGCTCCATTGCCCATGACTTCATGATCCCTGGGGCCGCGTTTGGCGGATACCCCCTTTCGCGGGTGAGATTTTGGACGGGCGACGGCATTCATCGGTTATCAGGCCTCTCACCCTGCGGAGAAGCACACTGCCGCGACTCCCTCTCCGGTACTGCATTACGTTAGGACAGAGAATCCTATGTAATTCAGGTCAAGAAAGCAGGAGTGAATTGTCCAATAGCTACGCAATTTATGTGCCGCTGGGCGGCGGAGGGCCTACCAACCTCGCCGCTGGAATCGAGGCGGGCACCTGGGGATGGAGAGATGATCTCTCGCCCAAACACACGGAGGCCTTACGAGAGATCCGCGAAGGCGATCTCGTAGTGATCGCGAGCGGCGTCCCCAATCTACGTGTGCCGCCAGGACAGCTCACTGATTCTACGTTCAGAGTCCTACACGCTCTAAAAATTATCCGCGGGTTCTTCGTGAGCGCTGCACCGCTCTGGCCGGATGAAGTCCAAGCTGGATCAGTCATCTATCCGCATCGAATCGGTTTCGAGGTTATTGGCTCGTCCGTAAACGCCCACGCTTCAACGCCCCGGTTGGCTGAGGCACTCCGACTGTCAGGAAACACTCGGGGCAGGCTAGTCAATGTGTTGGAGACGATTCTCCCGACCCAAACAACAGGTGTTGCCGCAACGGGAAGGGTGGCCCCGAACTTTACAGCAGGTTCGCTAGACGCCGTAACGACGGTGACCACACGCAAAGAGCAGACCGCTCTCAGAAAGTACCTGTTCGACGGCGTGATTGGCGCACGGTGCGCGCTGTGTGGCAAAGAACTCCCCGTCGGGCTCCTTCGGACCGCGCACATCAAGCCCCGCAATGAATGCTCGGACACAGAAAAGCGTGATCTGGATAACGTAATGTCCGCATGCACTTTAGGGTGCGACGAACTATTTGAGCGAGGTTACCTCACCGTAGACGCAGGCGGGATCGTGCAGACCGCTTTCACTGGGTTCACGGATCTTGCGTCAAGCGTCGGCTCCTTGCAGTCCCGCGTTTGCTCAGCGTTCGGGCCCGAGAGCAAGCCCTACTTCGCTTGGCATTCGACGTTCCATGCAGGAAGGACTCAGCGCTGACCCAGCAGCCTCAGGAGTAGAACGGATCACCGCTTGGAAGGCCAACTCCTAGGTCCGCGCCCAGTGATATGGCACCGTAGTTTCTGCGGGGACAGCGAGCCGGCCGAGCCCTCCACGGCGCTGCCGTCAGCGTTTCCCTCTGCCTGTGAGTTATTTACACCTAGGGAAACGCGTTTGTGCTGGTGACTCGCTGATAGCGTGGAGCAATGGCAGAACAGACTCTTCGAGATTTGCTGCGCGCTTTTGCGGCGGAACGCGAGTGGGAGCAATTCCACACGCCAGCTAACCTTGCAAAAAGTATCAGCATTGAGTCCGCAGAACTCCTCGAGTGCTTCCAATGGTCCGAGGAAGGTGACGGTGAAAGAGTAAAGGAAGAACTCGCGGACGTTCTGACCTACGCTTACTTCTTGGCAGATCGAATAGGGTCGACAC
The DNA here is from genome assembly GCF_048061935.2 of Leucobacter sp. BZR 635. Taxonomy (NCBI): domain Bacteria; kingdom Bacillati; phylum Actinomycetota; class Actinomycetes; order Micrococcales; family Microbacteriaceae; genus Leucobacter; species Leucobacter sp. BZR 635. The sequence goes on from NZ_JBLUNZ020000012.1 coordinate 17,491, forward strand.
CGGAGTCACTGATTCGCGAAAAACTCAAGAAGACCGCAGAAAAGTACCCCATCGAACTCGCACGGGGGAAGAGTGCCAAGTATGACCAGCTCTGAACCGAGTCGTTTTCACGAACTCAGATTCAGCAAAGCTGACATCGAGAAGTGGACGGATGCGCGGGGTCGCCACCAGAACTGGCCTGTCGTGTATGTCATTCACGACAGGAGACGAATCTACATCGGGGAAACCACTCGGGCTCGCTCACGTTTCCGCCAGCATCTTGAAGACCCTGACAAAGCAGGCCTCAATGCTATTCGTGTTGTGATCAACGAAGAGTTCAACAAATCGGCATGCCTTGATCTTGAAGCCCGTCTCATCTCTTGGTTCCATGCGGACGGGGTTTACAGCCCGCTCAACCGCAACGATGGCCAACAGCGCTCAAGCTATTTCGAGCAGCACACCCGATATCAGGCCATATTCGACGAAGTCTTCAACGCGTTGAACGCCGCGGGGTATTTCACCAGGTCTATCGACGAAATTGAAAGCCTCAATATATTTAGGCTTTCACCTTTCAAGACACTCAACGATGAGCAGCTCGTGGCAGTGAGCATGATTGTCGAGGGTTTGTTCGCAGATATCGCCAGCGGGACCCCTTCAACCAGCGTCGTTCAAGGAGGACCTGGCACGGGGAAGACCATTCTGGCGATCTACCTCCTCAAGCTACTCCGAGATATACAGCTCACTACTCATGACCCTGATCCCGAAGACGACGGTAGGTTCAACGAGTTCTTTGTGTCCGGGTACCGCGAAGCGCTCGCCGGGGCCCGCATAGGTTTTGTGGTGCCCCAGCAATCGCTTCGCAAAACCATCCAGAGTGTTTTCAAACAGACGCCCGGGCTTCGCGGAATACAGGTCCTCAGCCCTTACACAATCGCGGGGAAAGATGAACACTGGGACCTTCTCGTGGTGGACGAGGCTCACCGACTCACCCATCGCGGCTCCGGAACCACGCGAGGAATGTTCAACGACCGCAACAAGCTCCTGTTCGGCGATGAGCACGAGGCAAAGACAGCGGTCGACTGGATCATCGCTCGAAGCGACCATCAGGTCTTCCTCGTAGACGGCGAGCAGACGGTGCGGCCCGCCGACGTACCCGCGCACGTGACGCGCGACCTCGTGTCCACTGCGAAGAATACGCACAGGCACTACTCACTCGAATCACAAATGCGAGTGGCAGCGGGTGACGAATACCTCGATTTCGTCCAGCGCCTGTTCACGAGCGCTCCGGTGCCTGCACGCGTGCCCGACTCTTACGATCTGCGATTCTTCGACGACCTCGCAGAGATGCGGGAAGTCATCACCGAGCGTGAAAGGGAGCATGGCTTATCCCGCCTCGTGGCCGGATACGCCTGGAAATGGGCTGCCAAGAACAACCTCGCCGACGATGCTCCATACGATATCGAGCTCGATGGAGTGCAACTTCGCTGGAACAGAACAGACACCGATTGGATCGCCTCCCCCACGTCGCCTGAAGAAGTCGGCAGCGTGCATACCGTGCAAGGCTACGACCTTAACTATGCCGGCGTCATCATCGGGCCCGACATCGTGTGGGATGAGGAGCTCGGCCGCGTGCGCGCCATACGCACCAATCATTTCGACACGGAAGTGCGTTCTGTGCGCGATGAGCAAGCGCTGCTCGAGTACGTACGAAATGCTTACTACGTGCTCCTCACCCGCGGTATGCGTGGAACCTATGTGTACGTGTGTGATCCGGCTTTGCGGATGCGCCTACGAACTCTCTTTGAGCAGTAGCGTGATTCGCTGACGCCTGCAGCCAGTCGCCCCAAGCCGTTCAATAAGCTCAACTCGATTCCGAGTACGACGGTGAGGTCGCCAATCGTCACTGCCTTCCACTGGAGACCCCTTCAACGGACAAATACCCCGCCGTAGCTTCGAAAGTCTTTGGCTTTACCAACTGGGTTGGATTGTTGCAGGGAATCCAGGGTGTCGCGCAGGACAGATGTCCAAGGCCCCAGAGAGTCGGCTAGATACACATTCTCAGCATCTTTGACTTTAATTTGCTATGCAGCAAGGATGGGAACGAGCCCCTGGGTCAGGGAAGCGCCTATGTTCTATTGGCTTAAGGCTCTGCAAGAAGCGCGACGAAGCATGAGCGAGACCCCGTTTCGACCCCCGTTCGCACACACCCGTGTAGTAGCCGGCAGGAGACCCAGTATGAACACCGCCCTCCCCCAGAAACGCCCCCTCTTCCTCGCCGCTGCCGCGTCCCTCGCCGCACTCATGGTGGCGGGAATCGGAGTACAGCCCGCGCAGGCGGACCCCACTCCTGTAGCGATCAGCGTCACCGCGAGCGCATTTGCGCCGGAGAGCCCGATCCAGGTTGCCGATGATGAGTTTCTCTTCGATTCAAGCAAGGGCGAGGATGCTACTGGCTCAGACGCCGGATACCAGCTCTCGTACAAGGGTTCGCTGGAGATGACAACGGTATGGAGTTCCTACCGGCTGGCTCGATTTGCCTGGATGATTAGGAACCAGAACGACCTCAATCGCTGGAACGCGAAGACCTTCAGCGGCGAGTGGAATATCTCGTTTACGGTCGACCCTGCGGTTGTCTCCTACAACCCTGCAATGATGACCTGCGATGAACTCCAGAAGACCATCATCGAGCAGAACAATCCGGACCCGCAGAACCCCACGAACACCTTCGGTGACATCATGCGGTGCGATCCGGCTGACCCGAATGCCGTGACGTACGACGAGCAGAGCGGGCAATACACCGCAAAGTTCCGCCTCATGAAGGAAGACGGCGGCCGCGTCACCGGTGCCGACCTCGACAAGAGCACCAACCAGCCGAGCCAGCTCGACCTCACCACTCCCACCGGCGCTTTCTACGTCAAGCAGTCGGCATTCTCCGCGAATACAACCTTCCTCATGACAGCGCCGCGGGTCAACGGCGAATTCGCGATGGACGCGTTCTACATCGGCATGCCCGTCACGTTCGACGCGACCGGCAATGACGTGCCGCTCACGATGGTAACGACGCACGATACGCTCTTCGAGTTCGCGAGCACGACCGCAAGCAGAGACCTCCCCGCCGAGGTAGTGGCGCTGCTCCCCGCGCGCACCACGATGCACCGTGAGGGTGCGGTCGTCACTCCGGAGGCACCCGAGACAACATCCGTGCGCGAGGGCCAGGGCACTTGGACGTTCGATGGCTGGTCACCCGAGACACAGACCGTCGGCACCGCAGACATCGTGTTCGTGGGTAACTGGAGCTACACCGTCGATCCCGACGCGATCTTCACTGTCACCTACGGCTTCACCACCGATAGCGACGAAGAACTCCCCGCCGAGGTCCTCAATCTGCTGCCGGGAGCATCAACGGCGCAGCAGGGCACGGTCGTCGCCCCCGCCGATCTCACCGCGACGGAGGTCGTGTCAGACGAGGGCGCGTGGACGTTTGGCGGATGGTCGCCAGCATCAGCGACGGTCGCCGGAAACGACGTCACGTTCACCGGCAGCTGGGCATACACGAAGGCCGTCACACCCGACCCGAAGCAGGAGTACGCGGTCAGTTACATCTTCGTAGCACCCGGTGACCGGGCGCTGCCGGCTGCGGTGAGCGCGCTGCTCCCTGAGTCGAGCAGCGAACTCGACGGGACCGTCGTGACGCCCGCCAGCCCGGCAAAGGACCCGGTGCGCGTTGCGAACGGCTCATGGAAGTTCGCGGGTTGGTCGCCCGCCTCAGCGACCGTCATGGGAGCAAACCTCGAGTTCGTGGGCACGTGGTCATTCGTTCCGGCGTCCACGACGAAGGATCCCACGAACCCACCGAAGACGACCGATACCACGAATGACAAGACTCCTGCCAAGCAGCCAGATCAGCTCGCGGCCTCGGGCGCGGCGCAGTCGCCATTGCCGTTCGTAGCTGGCGGGGCGCTGACGTTGCTCGGTGCCCTCGCGGTTGCGCTCCACTTCGCTGCGAGGCGCAAGACTAACTAGCCGACACACTGATGAGGCCGGGGCTGCTCCTAGGAGCAGCCCCGGCCTCATTCATTTTCGCGGGGAATACTACGCCAACGAAAGGAACATCTTCTCGAGTTCCTCGGGCTTCGCCGAGTCCTCGTTGTCAGGGTCTGCGAGGCACTCCTGCAGTGCGGTCGAGATGACGAGGAAGCCCGCGCGATCCAGCGCCTTCGATACCGCCGAGAGCTGCTGTACGACGTCGCGGCAGTGCGCGTCACCCTCAACCGCATCAATCACAGCCGCGAGCTGGCCGTGTGCGCGGCGCAGGCGGTTCACAACCTTCCGCTTCGCCTCGGGCGTTGCGCCCAGCTGCGACTCGGTGCCAGTGCCGGTAACGGTGCTCTGCTCAGACAATGCTGCCTACTTTCAGGTTCAAACTTGACCTCCAGGATATCCCACGGGGTATAGTTACCAGTGACAAGAATATACCCCCGGGGGTATTTTGAGCAACGGGTGCGAAACCCCGCGAAGGAGAAACCAGATGTGCCGACCAACCAAGTGCCGCACGTGCAGCAAGACCACCTGGGCTGGCTGCGGCCAGCACGTCGAGATGGTGAAGATGAGCGTTCCCTCGTCTGACTGGTGCAACGGCAAGCACTCCGCGGCGCAAATCGAGGCCGCAAAGGCCGCGCGCGGCCCCGGTTTCTTCGCGAAGCTCTTCGGCCGCGCCTAAGCGCCGCTCCCCCGCACACGAACAGAGAGGCCACGCAATGGCAACCAAAGACTTAACCGTAGACACCTTCGTTCCGACGGTCGACGCCGAAGGCATCGTGCTCGTCGACTTCTGGGCGGAGTGGTGCGGACCGTGCCGCTCGTTCGCCCCGGTCTTCGAGAAGGCGTCAGAGACCCACCCCGACATCACGTTCGGCAAGGTCGACACGGAGGCCGAGCAGGCGCTCGCCGCCGAGTTCCAGATCACGTCGATCCCGACGCTCATGGTCTTCCGCGACGGCATCCTCGTCTTCTCGCAGGCGGGTGCCCTCCCGGCGCAGCAGCTCGAGCACCTCGTGCAGGGCGCGCGCGACCTCGACATGGACGACGTGCGCAAGCAGATCGCTGCGCAAGCAGACAGCGCTCCCGCCGCGAAGTAACCCCGGCGGCATACCCGCGACACGGCACCCGCGGCACAGCACCCGCCGCCGAGCACCAGCTCAGCGCGGCACCGAACATCACACCACCAAGAACACACGTAAGGATCCACCATGTGCGCACGAATCACCTGTAGCAACTGCAACAAGCCGACCTGGGCTGGCTGCGGCGAACACATCGAAGAGGCACTCGAGGGCGTCGCGGTCGCAGACCGCTGCAGCTGCGCCTAAGCCTCGAGCGCGAGCCAAGCCCGCGCGATCCCCCGACCACCCCACAAACACCACCGGCCGCCACGCCCATCCCAGAAGGAGCCACCCATGCTGCTCGAACGCATCTATGACGAAGACCTCGCCCAGGCGAGCTACTTTATTGGCTGCCAGGCGAAGGGCGAGGCGATTGTCGTCGACCCGCGCCGCGACCTCGACGTCTACCTCGACATCGCCGAGAAGAACGGCATGACGATCATCGGCGTCACCGAGACACACATTCACGCCGACTACCTCTCGGGCACGCGCGAGCTCGCGGCCCGCACCGGCGCGAAGATGTACGTCTCCGATGAGGGTGGCCCCGACTGGACGTACGGCGACGGCTTCGACGACGCGGTACGCATGCGGCACGGCCACCAGATCACGCTCGGCAACATCACGGTCGAGGCGCAGCACACGCCCGGCCACACCCCCGAGCACCTGTCCTTCCTCATCACGGACGGCGCGCAGTCGTCGGAGCCGGGCTTCGTGCTCACGGGTGATTTCGTGTTTGTGGGCGATCTCGGCCGCCCCGATCTCCTCGACGAGGCAGCCGGCGGCGTCGACACCCGTTTCGAGGGCGCGAAGCAGCTCTTCGCGAGCCTCCGCGACCGATTCCTCACGCTCCCTGACTATGTGCAGGTGCTCCCTGCGCACGGCGCCGGGTCGGCGTGCGGCAAGGCGCTCGGATCGGTTCCGTCGTCGACGGTCGGCTACGAGCGCAACTTCTCGTGGTGGAGCCGTTATTTGAAGAACAACGACGAGCAGGGCTTCATCGCTGAGCTGCTCGAGGGCCAGCCCGACGCGCACGCGTACTTCGGCCGCATGAAGATCGAGAACCGCGAGGGGCCGGCCGTCATCGGCGAGGTCCAGGAGCTCACCGAGTACACGGCAGCGGAGCTCACCGCCGCCCTCGCCAACGACAGCGTCATCTTCGTCGACACCCGCCACAACACCGAGGTGCACACGGGCACCGTGCCCCGCTCGCTGAACATCCCGGGCGTCGAGAAGGCCGCGAGCTACGGCGCGTGGGTCTACAACCCCGAGACCGAGTCGCGCCCGCTCGTGCTGCTCGCGGACTCGCGTGAGGAGGCCGAGGAGCTGCGGGATCACCTCGTGCGCGTCGGCATTGACTCGGCGCGGGGCTTCGTGACGTCACTCGACGGGCTCGAGCTCGTGCAGCCGCAGATCGTGCTGCCGAAGGATCTCGACAGCGTCGACCGCGCCCTCCTCCTCGACGTGCGCAACAAGACCGAGTACGCCGACGGCCACCTGCCTGGTGCCACGCAGCTCTCGGGCGGCCGCGTGCTTTGGAACCTCGGCGAGCTCCCCGCGAAGGACGCCGGCACGATCATCACCTACTGCCAGAGCGGCGTGCGCAACTCGGTTGCGGCGAGCGCCCTGCGCCGCGAAGGGTACGACGTTGCCGAGCTCAAGGGCAGCTACCTCGCGTGGATCGCGGAGCCGGGCAACGAGCCCGTCGTCGCGGCGGCCGCGGCGTAACCCGTCCTCTGCCTCTGCCACACTGAGTTCAATCCGCTTTCCGAAAGGTCGCCCCCATGCGTCGCTCCCGTCTTCCCCTCCGTTCCGCCCTCACCGCGCTGTCGGCTGCCGCCGTGCTGTTCGGCCTCACCGCCTGCGCTGGCGCGCCGGGCTCTGCCGGCTCGGCCGGCACCGCCCCGGAGGGGAACGCGGGTTCGACCGTGGAGGTGAGCGAGGGCACGATCCTGCTCGACGTGCGCACTCCCGAGGAGTTCGCGGCGGGCCACCTCGATGGCGCGCAGCTCGTCGATTTCAACGGTGGCGAGATTCCGGGCGCGATCCTCACCCTCGACCCGGAGGCTGAGTACCTCGTGTACTGCCGCTCGGGCAATCGCTCGGGTCAGGCGATCGAGCTCATGGCCGCGGCGGGCTTCACGAATCTCACGAACCTCGGCTCGCTCGAGCAGGCGGCTTCGGCGACGGGGATCGCGGTCGTTCAGTAGCGCGACCAGCGCCTGCCGCCGTCAGTGTCAACAGCCTCCCACGCGACGGGCTCCCCCGTGTAGCGCACCCGGTGTGTGAACCAGAAGGTCTCGTCGGGATCCCACCCGGCGATCACCGATGCGGCACCTTCGAATCCCGAGTCAGCCGGAACGTCGATGGCCGTGCCCACGGCGGCGAGATAGGCCCCGACTTGCAGGTGCACCGCGTCGTACGCTTCGGCGACGGCGGCCCAGTCCGGGATGATCCACGTTCCGGCCCGGCCCGTCGTGCGGAACCAGTCGTGGCGCACCTCGCCGGTCGCCTCGAGCGGGAACCTCCTGCAGAGATCTGCCCACGCCGCGGCCGAGTCGATCTCGAGGACGCGCAGGCCACCCGGCACGCTGAGCCGCTGCGTCTCCCCGCGCTCCCACCCGAAGCCGTCTTCGACGCAGCTGAGTTTCACCGGCGCACCGCCCGCGAGCGCTCGGGTTGAGGAGGGCACCGCGAACGGGGGTTTCGACCACCAGTTTCCGGTCGAGTTCTCGGACGGATCTTCGGGCCGCTCGCGTCTTGCGCGGGCCTCGCCCTCGATCTGTTCCTGCCGCGCCTCTGTGAGTACTCCGGGGTGCTCAGTGAGTGGGGCGATGGGCATCGCGCCCTCCCATTGCACCGCCCACTGCTCGCGTTCCACCACAGAAGTGAACCACCAGTCGGTGTGTGGGGATCCCGCGACGAGCTCCGCGACGCGGTGCAGCTGGGCGACAACCTCCGGCTGGGCCGCGAGCACGTCCTCGCC
>NZ_JBLUNZ020000013.1:0-30290 GCF_048061935.2 Leucobacter sp. BZR 635
CCGCGTCTCAGTCGGCATGTCGACCTCCGCGTTGAGCAGCAGCAGCTCCCGCACCGCCGGAATGAGCTCGACAATCATCGCCTCGCGCGGCAGGTGGGCCGCGACGCCAGGCTCAAGAAACGTGGCGTAAAAGAGCGAGTCGGCAGAGGTCTCGATCGTGTGCGGCACGCCGCTCGGGATCCACACCGCGCGCTGCGCCGGCACCGTCCACACCGCGTCGCCAGCGCGCACCCGGGCAACCCCGGCCGTCGACCAGATGAGCTCGTCCTCGCGGTGCGTCTCGACGTCCCACGACCTGACGCTGCGGCTCGCGTGCCGCACGCTCGTGAGCAGGAAGCCGCGGATCCGCTTGGAGGCCGTGGAGAGATGGGTGGGGTCGACAGTCACAGGCCCAGCGTAGCGACTGCCGCACCCGAAGCGTGCTACCTTCGCCGGAGCTCCTGCTGGGTCACCCCGTAGAGCTCGAGCAGGGCCCGGTACATCGTCGACGACGATCCAAACCCGGAGCGCTTCGCCACTTCAGCGGTCGAGAGGCCATCGTGCTCGGGATTCTGCAGCAGCGAACGCGCGATCCGCCCCCGCTCGCGCCGCAGCTCAGCCCCGACGCTCGTCGCACGCCGCGAGAACGCGAGCTGCAGCTGTCGCACCGAGCAGCCGAGCTCGTCCGCGAGCACCGCGGTGTTGAAGTCTGGGCGGCTGCACTCGCGCGCGATCACCCCGACCGCGTCTCCCCACACGTCAGCGGTGCCCCGCGACGGCTGGGCCGACATCAGCGGGAACCGGTGGCGCAGCAGCGCGCCGGCCATCTCCACGCTCACGCGCGACACGGTTGCTGCATCCCCGGGGCTCACCTGGGCGGGTGCCTCGGCGAGCTCCTCGAGGTAGGCGCGCATCGCCCGCTCCGGCAGCGTGAGGTCGCCGTAGACCGTCGCGCCGTCAGGGAGCCGCGGGAGAAACGGCAGCAGCACGTCGCGCTGGATGCGGGCGACCAGAAACTTCCACGGCGTGAGAAACCGCACTCGCAGCGGCAGGCCGCTTGGCGCGAGGAGCAGGGGGTCGTCGGACTCGAGCCAGACCCCGTCTTCGAGGTACGTGAACGTGCCGCGCTCAACGAAGACGAAGTCGATGGTTGGCGTGCCCGGAAGCAGCGGCCTGCGCTCAATCTCGGTCGGGCCCCCCGACGCCTCGATCACGAACACCGGGCCGAAGGCGTGCACGACGGCGTCCATCGCGAGCGAGTCGCGGCTGCGGGTACCCTCGCGGTGCAGGTCGGCGCTCGAAAACTCGGCGACCTCTCGGTCGGAAATCTTGCGCGGTGCGCTCGGACGGTCCATGAGGTATACGGTACCGCGCGCGACCCCGCAGTGCGAGCTCCGGAGACGCTCGCGGGAGCGCTCCCGAGAGCGCACCCGTCCGGCCGATCCCCGCAGTCCTGGTCAGTGTGCGCCACGCAGCCCCTCCGGGCACCCTCACGCCTGGCGCAAACTGACCAGCAGTGGGCCGGATGCCGCCCCGACGGCCGCTAGCCGCCAAGAGCCGGCCAGAACCGTCGGGGGCGCGGTTAGCCGCGAGCGGACTCGGGCAGGCCCGCGAGGAACTCCTTCGTCGCCGCAACAACCTCGTCGCTCTTCGTGTGGTGCAGGTAGTGATCGGCGTCGACCTCGCGGGTCACCGCGTAGTCGACGGTCGCGGCCTGCGCCTCATGCATATCGGTCCAGGTGGGGAAATCAGGGTTGTTTGCCTGGTACATGAGCAGCAGCGGCAGCTCCCGCGGGAACGTCTCCCCCGCGGCACCAGCAAAGTTCTCGCCGAGGTGGTTGATCTCGTCGAGGTAGGTGGGTGCCATCGAGTTGCGCATCGTCAAGACGTCGAGGCGCTCGCGATCCAGATCGGAGTACGCCGGGTTTCCCTCGAGCGGGCTGCCCGACAGCGCGGTAACAACCCGCATCAGGCCGAGGCCGCGGAGTGCCGGACCCGCCTTGATGATGCCAGGTACCTCGTCCATGCCCGGCTGCTCGGGAACTGAGGTGTCGATGCCAACGAACGCGGTCACCTCGTCGGGGTAGGTGTTCGCGTAGCGCAGGCCGTAGAGGCCGGTGATCGAATGCCCCATGAGGATGTACTCGTCTGCCCCAACAGCCGACACCGCCTCGTGGATCTCGCGCACAATGTTGTCGGTGGTGCGGGGTGTATCGGCCTGATCGCTGAAGCCGTAGCCGAACGGCTCAACCGCGATAATCCGGTAGTCGTCTTCGAGCCCAGCGATCACGGGAGCAAAGTCGGCGACGGGAGACGCCGTGCCCGCGCCGGGCGTGAGCACGATCGTCTGCTCGCCCTCACCGAAGACTGCGACGTTCATCTGCTTCCCGTCAACCTCGACGAGCTCGCCGTACGGTTCGAGGTCTGCGACCTCCTTGTTCGTGAGCACCACGTTGGCGATCGATGTCGTCGCGAGTGTCACGCCGACGAGTGCGACGACCGTGCCCAAACTGATGAGGGTGATTTTCAGGGGCTTCTTCACGGAGACCTTTTCGTTCGGCAGCGGATGCGGTGAAGGGTTAACTGTGTCATGGCGCGGGCGAATTGGCCTGGGAAATACCCGGGCAGGGTGCAGAACAGTCGCGGGTTACGCTGGAGGCGTGCCGTCGTTTCATTGCTTCGGTGCGTCGCGAGATGAGGGGTGTCATGGGAGAACCGACGACGTGGACAGCCGGGGCCGCTGCGGGGTTTCTCGCTGCGCCGGGCCGTGACACCCATAAGTACTCGCGCGGCGTGCTCGGCCTACGCACCGGGTCCGCCGCGTACCCGGGCGCTGCAGTGCTCGGCGCCGAGGCCGCATGGCGCACAGGCATCGGGCTCGTCCAGTTCTCGCCGCAGCTCGAGGACGCCGAGCCAGCGTTCGGACTGCCCTCCCCCGCAGCGGCAGTCCTCGCCCGACGCCCGGAGACCGTCGTGTCCGAGGCGACAGGGCGCTGCGACGCGTGGCTCATTGGCAGCGGAACCGACCCCCGATTGCGGACGGCTGCCGAGCAGGCCGCATTGGAAGCGCTGCTGTCGGAGAGGAACCCGGTGGTCATTGATGCCGGCGCGCTCGATCTCGGCGCGGTCCGGTCGACCGAGCGCCGTCGCACCGCGCCCGCAATCCTGACTCCGCACGCCGGTGAGTTCGCTGCCCTCTGGAATGCGCTGGAGGCGCCGCGCCCCACGTCGAACGCGGACGCGGCCGCAGACCTTGCGCGGCGCCTCGACGCGACGGTGCTCCTCAAAGGATCGATCACGATCGCCGCGGCGCCCGACGGCACGATCCTCCGTGTGGGGCCCGCTACCCCCTGGCTGGCCGCGGCCGGCACTGGCGACGTGCTCGCCGGGATCCTCGGCGCGCTCACGGCGAACCACGCTGACGCGGTCCACGCGAATCCGGCGCTCCTGGCGGAGCTCGGTGCTACGGCTGCGCTCGTGCACGATGCGGCCGCGCGGATCGCGGCGAACGATCCACACGGCCCGCAATCCACGTCGGGCACCCCGATCACCGCGCTCGACGTGGCGGGCGCTATTCCCGCGGCGGTCGGGCGGCTGCGGGAGGCACGGGGCTGAGTACTCCGCTGAGCGCAGCAAGCACTGTGTCCCGGCGCAGTCGGGCAGGATCGTCGGCAAATGCTCCCTGCAACACCGACCCGACATGGGCGGCCGTGACCACCCTGGCGGCCTCCTCGACATCGGGCAGCAGCGCCCCGCCAACCGCATCGGCTATCTGGGTGAGCACGGGAATGAAGCCCGCTTGGAACGCCTCGCCGTGCTCGCGCAGCACCGCGCTCAGCGCCGGGTCCGCCGCCGCGCGCAAGCCATACAGTGCTCGCAGCGCGTACCACTGGGCGTCGGCTGGGATGACGGCGAGCAACTCGTCGACGACCGCCTCGAGCGTGCCACCGGCCTCGCTGTCAGCGAGCCCCGCCGGTCGAGGCGCCACCGCGTGGCTGCGCAGGCGCTCGATGAGGGCAGCGGTTTTCCGTTCGTACAGCGCAAAGAACACGTCGTCGACCGTGCGGAAGTTTGAGTAGAACGCACCGCGCGTGAAGCCCGCGCGCGCACAGATTTCGTCGATCGAGGCGCTCGGCGTGCCATGCTCGGCGAAGAGCGCTTCCGCCGCGTCGATGATCGCCGCACGCGTGTGCGCTCTGGCTCGTCGCTTCGGCGCTGCGCCCTCGTGAGGCTCAGTGCCACCTGAGAGTTTTGGCTCGACCTTCGACATTTCCTCCCCTTCGCCGCAATCTCGATACATAATGAATTCAGTAGAAACTGTATCGAATACTCACGGTGAGCACATCACCAGGAACGAGGGGTCCCATGCAATTCGCACTTCCAGCAGACGCAGCACAGCGGCCGATCGTCATCGTCGGCGGCGGCACCCTCGGGCGCCGCATCGCCGCGGTATTCGCATCGGGCGGAGCCGACGTACGGATCGCCGACCTGCAGGAGGCCCAGCGCACTGGCGCACTCGAATACGTCGAGGCAACCGTGCCCGAGCTCACCGCTCGACTCGAATCGCAGGGCATCTCGGCAACGGCCGGAACCGTCACTGCCGTGGCAGACGTCGAGTCGGCGCTCCCCGGAGCGTGGCTCGTCGTCGAGGCAGTTCCCGAGCGACTCGACATCAAGCGCCCGCTCTTCGGCACACTGGACCGGCTCGCTGACGCAGACGCGTTGCTCGCCACGAACTCGTCCTCCTACGCGTCGAGCAACGTCATCGACGAGGTCTCGAACCCGGAGCGCGTCTTTAACATGCACTTCGCCATGCCCCCGCAGAGCATGGCCGTCGAGCTCATGAGCGACGGCCACACGACCGAGGGCCTCCTCGAAGCCGTTGCAGGCGAGCTCAAGCGCTTCGGGCTCGCGCCGTTCATCGCGCACGCCGAAAGCACGGGCTTCATCTTCAACCGCATTTGGGCTGCCATCAAACGCGAATCTCTCGCAGTGGTCGCCGCTGGCGTCAGCACCCCCGAGGACGTCGACGCGATCATGCAGGCCAACATGGGCATCGCGGTCGGCCCGTTCGCGCTCATGGATCAGGTCGGACTCGACGTCGTGCTCGACATCGAACAGCACTACGCCGACGAGAACCCGCACCTTCCCGAGGCACCGCGCGAGCTCCTGAAGACCTACGTTGCGGCGGGCAAGCTCGGCCGCAAGACCGGCGAGGGCTTCTACAGCTACGACAAGTAGCCGGTGTCGCCGGGGGCGATCGCCAGCCTTCCTGGTCGGCGATCGCCCCCCGGCTCACGCACCCCGATTACTCCTCCGGATGGAACGTCAGCACGAGCTGTGCATCCTCGATCGCGTGCACCTCGTGCACGACATCTCCAGCGGCACGCGCGAGCGCGCCCTGCCCGAGTTCGTGCGCGTGGCCTCCAATGTCCAAAGTGACGCGTCCGGAAGCCACATGGATGAGCACCGGAACTCCAGAGACATGCTCGGCGAGCGTGACACCGGCCGGGATATTCAGTGTCCGTACGCGGAGCCGGTCGCCGTCGAACACTCTCCCGACACTCACCCGCCCCTCACGCGTCGGTGCGAGGGAGACAAGCGCCGGGATGCCGGTTGCGAGGATATCGAAATCATCCGCGTGGTCAGTCATACGTGTGTGCTCTTTCTGTTGCTGGGGCGGCCCGTTTAGAGGAGCCGCACCCGTTTGCGTTCAACCTCAATGAGGGTTTCGTCTTGCATGCGTCGCAGTTCACGCATGAGCGCTTTCGGGTTCACTCCAAGGTAGTCTGCCCAGTCAGCTCGCGAATACGGGAGGAGAATCTCGCCCTCACTGGAACGGCCAAAGGACTCGAGCGACATGAGGATCCTGTTACGCAATCTCGGCTCCGCAAGCAGATTCAGACGCACGCTGAGGTGCACGAGTTTCTTTGACATCTCCTGCACGAGGTTCGCGTGCAACCGGGCCGCACCACGCTGACTCGCCCCGAGCAGCCGGCCCCGGTGGAGGAGCAGAACCTCGGCGTCGGTGAGCGCGACGATTTCCACCGGCGAGGGGCCGTCGCTCATGACCACAGCTTCCGCAAACGAGTCCCCCGGACCGAACCGCTCGACGATCTGTGTGTTGCTGCCGCGGGGCACCGTCGCTTGGACGGCGCCGGTAAGCATGACCGGGAAGAAACTCATCCGTTCCCCGATGCGGATGATGGCCTCTCCCTGCCGATAGCTCTGGGTGATCGCACGGACTGATTCGAGGAGTCCCGCGTGTTCCTCGCGCGGAATACCCGCAAATACGCGGGAGCGATAGGTTGCGGCTGCGTGGTTCGCCATGCCTCTCCTCATTTCTTGCCGTCACTGGACGAGAGCGTGAGCGTGTGTGCGTCGAGCAGTCCCGCGTCGTCACGACCGTGCGTCGCGGCAAGCACCGTCCGGCCTGCCGTGCGAGACCTGAGGTACCCAACGACTGTGTGTTTCGTATCCCAGTCGAGTCCGGTGAAGGGTTCATCGAGCAGGATCAGTGTGCTCGGAGTGAGCACCGCACACGCGAGCGACACCCGGCGACGCATACCGCCAGATAACTCTCGCACAGGCTGCGCAAGCGAGCGCTCGGGTAACAGTTCAGAGAGCTCCTCACGAATCCACGGCTTCGAGACGCGGCGGTCCGGGTGAACGAGCGCGACGTTCTCCACTGGGTTCAGTGTTTCACTCAGGCGATCTTCTTGGAACATCACCGAGAGTGCCCTCGGGTCAACACCCAAGATACGACCGCTATCAGCCTGTTCGAGGCCCATCATGAGCCTGAGCAGGCTTGTCTTGCCGACTCCAGACGGACCCATGAGGCAATACCTGCCACCGGCGTCGAGCCGGAAGCTCACGTTATCAAGCACCTGGTGTAGTCCAAAGCGCTTCGACAGCCCGTCAACACGGATGTCCCCCATCATCACTGCTCCTTCCCCAGCCAGCCGCCGCACGGGTGCGAACACCAGCGCAGCACAAGCATCACTAGTCGTTCACAGAGGACGCTCAACACCATGACAACCACCGTCCACGCAAACAGGGTCGGCGTATCGAGAAACGTCTTCGCGGTAAACATCTCCTTGCCGATAGACCCTGTGGTCGTCGCAAACAGCTCTGCCATGATCCCCGCCCGCCAGCTCATCCCCACGCCCACTTTGCATGCGTTGGTGAGGAACGGCATGAATGCAGGCCGTGACAGATACCAGAAGCGCTTCCACTTGGAGAGACGGAAGACCCGAGCCCGCTCAAGATCCAGCACGCTCACCGCCCCCAGCCCAGTCAGCATGCTCGTGTACACGAGCGGCAACACGATAAGAAACGCGAGCCAAGAGGTGAGCGCCTGGCCACCGAGCCAGATGAGCAGCATGATGATGAAGGACACCACCGGAACTGTCTTGATCACGGACATGAGCGGCGCGAGCAGTTCACGGAACCACTGCAGGCGGTGGCCAACGACAGCAAGAAGAATCCCTGCGGCGAGCGCGGCGCAGAAGCCGAGCACGATACGCCCGAGGGACGACCCGGCGATACCCCAGAATGCCGGTTCGGCGGCCGCGGCGATGAGTGCTTCCAACGTGCGGATTGGGCCCGCCAGCAGGAGCCGGTTGTCGACGATTTGGTCCGTGAGCTCCCACAGACCCAACCAAAACAGCACAATCGCAGTCTTGCGGAGATACCAGGATCGGCCGCGTGCCACCGGTGCCCGGCCGCGGGTGCGCTCGACGTTGTTCGCGCTGGCGAGGGGCGAGAGTCCTTGCGCCGAAGCGGCGTCTGCGGCTGCCCTGGCCTGGTCAGTTCCTGCGGTCGTGCTGCCTGTGTGGTGAACCGCCGTTCCCGCTGACTGCATCGCCGCGACGAGGTCGCGCGGATCGGTACCATTCGCGACGAGTTCGCGGAGCACGGGAAGCATCGCAGAGGGGTCAATACCCGCCGGCGCGTGTGCGCGCATGAGCGCGAAGAGTTCTCCGTCACTCCACTGCGCGTTCCGAGCTCCCGCTGCACCGCTGGTGGCTGTCTCGGGTGTGTCTCTCACGAGGCGCCCGCCGACACCCGGTCGCTCTCGGTGAGCGTCGGTAGGTCCAGTTCGAGTGCACCGATTGGGGGCATGTAGTAGAACCCGTTGTCGGGGAGCGAACCGCCTACCGCTGCCGGGTTTTGCGAGTAGATCGCCGACAGAAATCCCGAGAGCGAATCGTGCATCACTTCACCTGTGAGACTCACGAGGCTGCAGAAGGGCATTGCGGCCGCGGCCACCTCATTGTTCAGGAACGTCCCGAGTTCCTCCTGCACCGCAGCCGCGGCCTCAATGTTGTCGAGAGTAAAATCGACTGAGGATCCCGCTTGTTGCAGGTATTCGATGACTGCGGATTCGTGTTGTTCCAGGAACGCACGGTTCACGATGGTGTGGGTCGTCACGGCTTGCGATCGATTCGTGTTCGACGGCATCTCGTCCCACGCGGCCGTGAGGTCGACCGGCGTGAACAGTTCGTCGACCATGGTGCGGGCGAGTTCGACAAAGGGCTGCGGCAATACGGCTACGCAGTTCTCCTCGCTCTGGAGCAGGTTGAGGACTTCGAACGGGGTCGCCCGATACGACATGTCGACGTCGTTGCCGAGGCCATATCCGTCGAGCACTGTCGCAATCGTAAACTCTGGCGTGCCGTGTTGCCCGATCGAGTAGACAGTTCTGCCTCGCAGATCATTCATGCTGGTGATGTTCGGGTCGGTGGTTGCGACGTAGAGCACCCCGAGGTTGCCGACGTTAATCACCCGCACTTCGGTATTGATGTCGTCGTTGTTGTAGAGCACGGCTCCGATGTTCGAGGGGAGCGTGACAATGTCAAATTCACCCCGGTTGAAGCGAGCTGCCAGCGTTGCGAAGTCGATCCCAGTCACCTCGAATTCAAATGAGTGGTAGGTGTTCCCCGCCTGTGCCGCGAGAAGAAACTGGCTCAGCCCCATCGACGGCGGCCCGAGGATGAGTCCGACCCGCACGTCGACCGGGTCGAGACTTCCCATGAGTGGCCGGTTTTCGATGCGGGGCGGTCCTCCGGTCACCGGTGCTGGGTCTCGGGGCGTCCTGGCTGCGCATGCGGTCAGCATGTTGAGCGAAGTGAGCGCCCCGAGCGCCCCCAGGAATCTCCTGCGGGTGACCGTCTGGGAAGACCGCCGCTCGGCGTCGGGGAAGTTACTCGGCAGCATGGGTCGATGAGCCGGGCTTGACCGCCACGATCCCCACAGCGATGAGTGCGTCTCGGTGACGCGCGAATGTGCGCCGCATCGCGAGCACGCGCTTGCGCTCTGCTGGCATCCTCAGGACGTTGCCCGCGAAGCGTGCCGCACCGCCCAAGCCTTCGTCGGCTATGATTCGGCTGGGCTGGAGAAGCCTCATCGGCGCGAAGTGGGTTGCTTCGTGTACCTCGAAGCCGACGTCTTCGAGCAGCCCCCGCCACTCCATGTTGGTGAGGGGACGAGCGTTCACCTTGATCGACTGCGCGAGAGCTCGCTGAATGTCCTTCTTGGTGTCCTCGGGAAGCCCGTCAGGGGTGAGCCCGAGTTCGTGAATGACATAGCGGCCACCGGGCCGGAGTATGCGAAGCGCCTCGGCCATCATGTCGCGTTTCGACCGGTCAGCCTGCATGGTGAGCATAGCTTCACCGAACACGACGTCTGCGCTGCCGCCCTCAAGACCCGTGTCGGCCGCGTCAGCTTGCAGGACCGCCCCGTCGAGCCCGAGCTTCCGATTTACCTGAGCGACCGCCGCTGGGTCGCTGTCAACTCCTCGGTATGAGCCGGGTTGCCGCCTCACAATCGCGCTCGCAGTGTGGCCGAGCCCGGGAGCGAGTTCGACGACGTCACTCCCCGCGATCTGCGCCGCATCGAGCATGCGCTCGGTGAGCTCACGGCCGCCGGGGCGGAGCACTCGTTTGCCCAGTTTGGCGAGCAGCCAATGCCCAGCCATGGTAGCGACAGGGCGATCATGTTCCGGAAGGACTGCTGGTGTGCGATTCATGAGAAATTCCTTACTGTGAGAGAAAGTGAAGTGTGGCGCAGGGTTCGTTAGTCTTCGACGAGTGGGCGTCTGATCCGGAGCCGATGTCTGGCCAGGAGGGTGGCCCCGCCCGCAAGAGCAATGAGCGCCCCGATACCGATGGCGGTCGCCACCAGCGACGATGAATCGAGGCCGCCGGTCGAATCAGCGGTCACGGGACCTGAACGCGACGACGAACCGGTGCCAGCCCCTGCGAGCTTCGATTTTTCGTTTGCCTGGCGTGCCGCTTCGAGCGCTTCGAGCGCTTGCGCCGCATCCGCCGAGTCCGCATGCTTGGCGAGCGCAGTCTGGATGGCGCTCGGAATCGCTCCGCCGCCGGAAGTGGGCACGCCAGACAGATTCACTTCGAACGCCGCGGGCCACGTGTGCTCTCGGGTGCCGCCAAAGATTGGTCCGCCGATACTGTACGCGAGGTCGCCGATCGTCACCGACGCAGTCATCGCGCGCGCGATCGCTGACGCGGTGGGGTCGATGCGGCCTAGGTCCACGGTGACGCTCGAAACCGTGGGCCCGCCGCCGGTGCTCACAACTCCCCCTCCCGAAATGCTGCGCACGGTAAGAATCCGGTCCTGGATCACTACGGGGACTGTCACCCGAGCTGCCCCATCTTGGGACACGATCAGCGTGGCATTGTCTGCGACAGGGTCTTTCGGGGGGAAGGCACCGCTCGTGATGTGCGGGTCAAGCGGCAGCCCAGTGTCCGCACGGCTAAACCAGATGTTTGCACTCACCGGGTAGCTTCCTGGTGCGAGCTGGGTGTCTGCGACCGCACCAGGGTCGATGCTCGCAGGGAGCCTGCTGCCCTGCTTGCCACCGGAGCCACCCTTGCCCCCAGCACCGCTGCCGGTTCCAGGGTTAGGGCGCTGCCCTCCACTGCCCGAGCCGGTTTGGCTGCCCGGGGTTCCACCGGGGATCTTCACCTTGGTGTCTGCGGACAGCCATGTGGCGCTGGCGTAGTCGACCGCAAGGTGAATGTCCCAGGTTTTGTCGAGCTGCAGTGGTGCCGCATACACTCGGCTCCGGGAAAACACGTAGTCCGATTTCGTGCTGTCCAGGCTGAACACTGCCTGCGTGATGCGACCGCCAGTGTTGGCCCCGTAGGTTCGGTTATCGCGAGCGACACCGGCCAGCTCCACCCCGGCTGAGGGCGTGCCGAGCTGCATGAGCGTGAAGGCAGGGTTCGGTACGTCGACGATGAGTGAACGTGTGCCGCGTTTGTCCACGATGAGCGAGGCGTTGTCGCGGACTGGCGTGGTCGGGATGCCGTAGTTGGGGTCACGAGGGTCGACAAGTGGATTCTTGGGGTTCGTCATGTACGCGGTGAGCCCGAGAATGTCGTTCTTCGCAGCGGGGACGAACAGGTTCGCGGTGACTCGATATGTCCCGGGTAGCCATTCGTCGGGGCGCGCTTCCTCTCGCACGGACAGCGTTCCGCCCACATAGCTGAAGCGGTAGTTCGTCGCGCTTCCACCAACCGGGGTGAGTTCGTACCGCGCGCCAGCGGTGAGGGCACCCGGCGGTGCGATGACTGGGCTCACGAAGCCCGCCGCGGTCGCCGCAGTCTCATCGTTGACAAAGCCGCGGTAGCTGAGCGCAAGTCTCGGCTGCCCGTTCGCGGCTATGGTCTCGCCCTCGTACGTTGCGGTCAGTGGCGCCTTCGTGATCTCCCAAGCGATATCGACCGGGGCCATGCTCCCGTCGCTCCACACGAACCCGGGCAGCAGTGTCGCACGAGCGACGTAGCTCCCCGCGTCAGCCGCTACTGGCCGCACCGACAGCTCGTATCCCTCTCCGTCGAGCACGCCGTGTTGCGGAAGCCCGGTGTAGCGAAGCGCGGTGACAGCCTGCGGTTTAGCGATCGGCTTCGGCTTCTCGCTGGCCACCAGCACGTAGGCGATCTCAGTGCCCGAGGTTTGCGCGGAATCAATGTCACCATCTTTACCTGTCGCCGCATTCCAGAGCGGGACCTGCACCATCGCTGCGGGTGATTCCGAGTCAGTGTCGACCCCAACGATGGTGAACGCAGCAGAGCGCGACCCACTTCCGGCTCCCAACGGTTCTACTGACGTCAGCCCTGATCCAACCGTGCCACGGACGAGATACACCCGGTCGGCGTCCCCGCTCACAGGCACCGAGCCACTCAGACTCGTCAGCCCGCCGCCGAGCGGATACTGCCACGAGGAGTGTTTCGCGACCGTCGCACCGGGAACGTTTTCGTAGCTCAAATCGAGTCCGAAGGTGAACAGTCGCACATCCGGGTTTTCAAAGGCCTTGTGTAGCAGCGCTGCTGCTTCACTCGTGCGGGCAGCTGAAGTCTCTTCACCGAGGAACGAGGAGTATGCGCCGAGCGAATCGAGCGATTCGAAGTCCATGCCGGGAAAGTCCCAATCTGCCTCACCCGTGGTCCGATAGGTCATCGTGGTGCCCAAGTCACTCTCGAAGGTTTTCGTGTGTGCCCAGGGAACGGATGCCTCGGCGTCGACAATCGCGAATGTCCCGAGGCCATCAGGCGCAAAGGTGACACTCGCTTCAGCAATCGCCTCAGTCTCAAGTCTCGTCGCTTTGCCACCTTCGATGGCGAACACGACCGGTGATTCAGCGTCAGTGGGCAGCGTCACACGCGTCGCGATGTCACCGCTGAGATCGATCGACTCCTCCCCGGCGAGGAGGTCGAGCCGCCAGCTCTGCGCGGTTGGTTCGCTCAGAAACTCACGCGCAAGCGTTCGCGTTATCGCCCCATGATCGGGCGCCGGAGTGGTCGCGCGCAGCTTCGCTTCCGTGAGTCGCGGAATGCGTCCGTCGCCTTCCTCTGCTGACACGGTCACCTCGGCACCCGTTGCCGTGTGCTCATAGGTTTGTGTGAAGTCGCCGCTGAGTTGGCGCACCGCGCCAGCGAAGTCGACACTCAGGTGAATCGCCCAAGTCTTTTCGGTCGCGAGTGGAACGGGATACTGCACAGCAGGCCCGAAAGTGTATTCCCCTCCGGAGTGCGCGAGCTCAGCGGTGACGTTCACGATGCGATCTGGGTAACGCGGGTCAGGTTGAAGGTTCGCCCAGGCAATCGAACCGCCGCGCTCGATGTTGGTAATGCGCAGTTCATCGCTGCTGCTGATCTGTTGCAGCGTGAAGATTTCTTGTGTGAACGGGACGTCCACCTCGGTTGTTCCGTCCGAAGCAACGCGAAGGGTCGCATTGAGCTTCTGCGGATTGACCGGTGGGAACGACGCATCGGCCATGTATACGTTCACACCGATCGGAGCATCAGCTGCTGCAACGAACGGGTTCACCGTGGCAGTGTAAGTGCCCGGCGCGAGACGAGCGGCCGATACCGGTGCTGGCCTACCGGCCGCCCCAGCTCCTCGCAGCTCCCCGAACGGCGCTGCCTCTTGTCCGGGACCTGTCGCCGCGTCATCTCCAGGGTCCGGGAAATCCCCAGGGCCAGAGCCATCCCCCGCCGAGGTCGGGGCCAAGTCAGCCGGTCCCCCGTCCTCGGCAGTCACGTCGTCGACAGTGCCGGAGGCTCGGGGCTCCTGCTCGGGAACAGCCTCTGGCAGCCCAACGCTGAGCGTCGCCGCTTCGCTGGTGGCGCTGCCCGCGGCTCCCTCAACTCGGGCGCGGAATTGGATGCCGTCGTCCGACACGGTTGGCGCCGGGACGACCAGCGTCGGGTCATCCGCTGTCTCGTTGTCCGAGGGTTCGATCTGCGTCCATAGCGTCCCCTGGTCAGCGGACGATTCCCACTGCACCGATGTGTCGCCGCTGTCGTCAAACCCTACAGAGAAGCTCGCTGGCATCCCCTCCGTAACACTCACGCTCAGTGGTTGCTGGGTGATCTCGGGAGCCGCACCGTCCGCGGTGACGGCGATCGCTGCACTGGGCGTGCCCACTGCAAGAATCACGGATAGCGCGAGGGCCGATATCGACATGGATCTACGTGCGCGGGTGTGCATCTGGTCAAACCTTTTCGAAGAAGCTGCTCCGGGGTGCCGGCTCAGGCTGTGTGATGGGGGTGTGTACTTCGACTACTGCCTCAACGGGCTGTCGTCGTGTCCCACACGAGGTTGAGATCCCACTGCTTGACACCGCGGTAGAGAAAGAAGTTCGCATACTCTTGGCTCGGGCTGAACGTCGCGACGGCAGCTCCACCCGCGAAGTCAGTCACGTCAAACGTCACTGTACTGATTCGCGTCTTCGGGCCGCCCGATGCGGTTTTCCATGCTGTGGTACCTGTCTCAACAACGCTGACGGCCCCTTCAGCTGAGGCTGCCGGGAAGCTGAGCACACCGAACGTGGTGTTTACGAGGGGGACGGTGAGCAGCTCAGTGCCATCGGGCTGCACCTCGAGAGTCGCGTTCCCAACGACGGGGCTACTCGGGTATCCCAGCGGCGGTGCTGCGGGGTTCGTCACGTACGCATTCAGCCCGATAGGAGTATCGCTCGCGTGAACGTAGACGTTCGCGGACACAGTGTGGGTTCCCACGTTCAAGCCCGGGGTGGCTTGAGCCGCGCTCCCACCGGAGAGGACAGCTGAGGCGGCGAGTAGCGTCGCGACGGCGATGCTGAACGTGCGGTCGCGGCGCGGTACTGAGGTTCGGGGCATGGGACTTCCTTGCGTTAGCTGGCGTGTAGTCGGCCCGCTTCGAGCGGGTAAACCCACCTTTTCATTCATCAGATGAAGCAGGGGTTGCCGTGGCTACCTTTTCTGAGGTTAGCCTAACCTAACTAAGATCTGATGTTTGATCCCCACAGCTCTCCCCTATCAATCCGGGCACCACGCACACTGCCAACCGCTCGAGCGGGTGAGCTCGGCACGGAGGTCGGAACGCATCCTCGGAAATCCACGTCACCCCACCGGCCGAAGGTTCGAAACCACCCTCAGCGAGCTACAGGAGCGGACAAGAAACGACGCCACCACACGACAGCGCCGGCTGCCGGGAACGGATTCCCGGCAGCCGGCACACGTGCGGCACTGCTTAGTTATCGAGCATGGCGACGGGTCGCCCGTTCACCTCGCCGCGCTGCAGGCGACCGAGGCCATCGGGGATCTCATCGAAGCTGATGCGCCCAGCTTTCACCGAGTCGTCGCCCGCGGCGACCAACACGCGATCACAGGCTCTCGCTCTGGCCGTATGTCACTGTTTGGTCAGCAGCAGCTCGCGCACCTCGCGTCGCAGCACCTTTCCGACCATCGATCGTGGCAACTCAGGGACGAACTCAACCCGCTTGGGGACCTTGTACGCCGTGAGCCTGGTGCGGCAGAAAGTGCGCACTGACTCCGATTCGAGTTGCGCACCGCTCCGGGTCACAATCGCCGCCGCGACCATCTCGGCCCCATCTCCGCGTGGCAGTGACACGACCGCCGCGTCCGCGATGTCGGGGTGCGACAGCAGCACCTCTTCAACTTCAGAGGGTGACACGTTGAAGCCGCCGGTGATGATCAGCTCCTTCCGTCGGTCAACAACCGTCACAAACCCGTCCGCCGAGACGGTGACGATGTCGCCGGTGCGCAGCCAGCCGTCTTGCAGCAGGGTTTCCGCGGTGTCTTCCGGGCGCTTCCAGTACCCTGCGAACACCTGCGGGCCCCTGAGCAGGAGCTCCCCCGGCTCTCCAACACCCACCTCAACCGCCGGGTTGTCGGGGTCAACCACGCGAATCTCAGTGCTCGGAAACGGGACGCCAACGGACCCGGGCCGACGGGATGGGCCAGCGGGGTTTCCGAGCGCAACCGGCGAGGCCTCAGTCATGCCGTACCCTTCGACGAGCAGGCCCCCAGTGACCTCTTCCCAGCGCTGCACTGTCGAAACCGGCAGCGGCATCGCCCCCGAGATCGCGAATCGCACCGTCGAGAGATCGAGCTCCCCGCGAACTGCCGCGCGCGCCAGCTGGTCGTAGATAGGTGGCACCCCTGGCAGGAACGTCGGAGGCGAATGCTTCGCAGCCTTCTGCACGAGGCCGACGTCAAACGTCGGGAACAACACCAAACGGGCACCGATACTCATCGCAAAGGTGAGGCACAGGGTCAGCCCGTACGCATGAAACAGCGGCAGAACACCGTAGAACACCTCGTCACCCTCGCGCAGGCCCGGCAGCCATTCCCGGCCTTGCATCGCATTCGCACGCAGGTTCTCGTGGGTCAGGATCGCACCCTTCGGCCTGCCCGTTGTCCCGCTGGTGTACTGCAGCACAGCAACGTCGTCGAGCTTCGGGCCCGCCACGCGCTTTGGCAGCCGGTTCCCCAGCAGCGACTCCCACGACCGCATCGCCCTCGAGGCAGGTCGCGCCGTGAGCTTCTTTCGCGCGGCACGAGCCGCCGGAACTGGCAGCCGAAGAGCGAGCTGTTGCAGCGTTGGCATTTCTTTAGTCATGTTCACGGTGACGATGTTCTGTGGCCGCACATCCTCCGGCAGGCGATCGATCTTCTCGCTCGCGACGTCCCAGACGATCGCGAGCGTTGCTTCGTGATCCTCAAACTGATGGCGCAGTTCGCGTTCGGTGTACAGGGGATTGTGTTCGACGACGACTGCGCCCAGTCGCAACACCGCATAGAATGCGACAACGTGCTGCGGGCAATTGGGGAGGACAAGCGCGACCCGGTCTCCTGCCTTCACTCCAAGCTTGCGCAGCCCCAGGGCGGCACGTTCAACTTGCTCGTACAGTTCTTTGTACTTCGTGGTGCGCCCGAAGAACTCGAGCGCGACATGGTTCGGAAACCGCTGAGCGCTGGCCTTCAACGCTTCGGGGAGAGTCTGGCTCACCGGATCAATTTCGGGGCGCACGCCTTCGGCATAGGAAGTCAGCCATGGGCGCGACTCGTCTGCCTGGGCCCCGTCAAAAACTGCAGTCATGGTGTTGGCCGTCCTATCGTCGGTGTACCCCCAGCCTAGGCAGTGCCCTATCCGCCAGAACGCATCCATCGCCTCTCACCACCCACAGGAGGTGCATAGCCCAGCCGGCGCTCTGGTCGCCGGCATCACCGCGATCACAGGCAGCGGCTCTCCAACTGCATCGTGAGCGTGCCGTCGATGGTGAAACGGTCGTCGACTGAAATCGCATACATGGCGCTCGCCCCCGTCTTCGTCGCAACAGACTTATCACGTTGTCCGTCTTCCAATGCTTCGAGGTAGCCTGCTTGCGCCCAAGCTGCCAGGACTCGCTGCTTGGCTCGTCCCTCATCGTCGCTGGGCAGCGTAAACGCGAGCGTGAGCTGCTCCCCCAGCCCTTCCGGCTGCGCGGGCGCACAGCTGTGCGTCTTGATTGGTGGGTGCATCGCGTCGAATTCAACGGGCTTCTCGCCGGTGACCTCGACCGTCGCCGCTAGCCCACCGGAGTCGGCCATTGCCGCTTCGACGAGCACCCGCATCTCCCGATCAGCGTCCTCGCTGGAGAACGCTTCGAAGGCGGGGTCTTTGGCCCCGTTCGTCAAGGCCTCCAACCCGGCACCACCAGTGTCTGGGACAAGATGCACCGGCCCGATCCGCTCGTGAGTCAATCTCACGATTGTGGACAGTGAGCTGCCCGACGCAAAGCCCATTGCCAGTACCGTCCCGAGGAGCATTGCGCCGCTGACGATCCCGAATCTCAACCAGATCTTGCTGCCGCGCAGGGCTGCAACGACCGCTACCACCGCAAGCGCGGCCATGATGACCACCGCCACAAGCGCGAGGCGCACGATCGATTGGGCTGCGTCGGCGAGCGCTGAGGTCCAGCGCTCGAGCATTCCGGCATCGTTCGGATCCCACAGCACCGAGGCACCCGCACAGGCGCCCGAGAAAAACAGCACCCCGCAGTACACCGCGACCATGGCACCGAGCGCCACCGCGCACACAAGTTGAACGGCGCTCCCACGGGGACGCCGAGCTGGCGGCGATTCAGGACCCGGATCAGTCATAACGACACCATCGCCTACCGTGTCGCCGAAATCAAGTCGCCAGAAGAGTTGCCCGTCCATGGCCCGCGCCGAGAGCAGGCCTGAGCACACGAGCTGCGTGTCAAGAAACGCGAAAAGCCCCGGAAACCGGGGCTTTTCTGTGGCTGGGATACCAGGACTCGAACCTAGAATGACGGTACCAGAAACCGTAGTGTTGCCAATTACACCATATCCCAAAGGCTGATTCCGCTTCCCTTGCGGGCGCGGCACCGAGATATAACTTTACCCGGTAACCGCGCGGAAACCAAAACGGGGCGCGCACAGCGTGTCAGCCGCGCGCGCCGCGCCTCATCCCGTGATGTGTTCGCGCACGAGCGGACCGCGGGCGTGCGCCCCCGGAGCCGCGTCGGCGTCGATCTCCCAGGCACCCTCGAGCGCCTCGAGCGCACGCGGGAAGCGTGCTGCGTCTTCGGCCGAGAGCGTGAACAACGGCTGGCCCGCAGTGACAGTGTCGCCTGGCTTCGCGTGCAGGTCGATGCCGGCTGAGTGGATCACCGGATCCTCCGCGCGCGCTCGGCCCGCGCCGAGCCGCCACGCTGCGATACCAAACGGCAGACCGTCGAGCTTGGACATGACGCCCGCGGTGGGGGCGGTGACGACGTGTGTTTCGGCCGCGACGGGCAGCGGCGCGTCGGGGTCGCCGCCCTGGGCTGCGATCATCTTCCGCCACACGTCCATCGCGCGGCCGTCGTTCAAGGCAGCCTCGACCTTCGCGTCGGGCTGACCCGCGAGGGCAAGCATCTCGCGGGCGAGCGCGACGGTAAGTTCGCGCACGTCGGCGGGGCCGCCGCCCGCGAGGATCTCGACTGACTCGCGCACCTCGTTCGCGTTCCCGATTGCGAGGCCGAGCGGCACGTTCATGTCGGTGAGCAGCGCAGAGGTGCGCACGCCCGAGTCGGTGCCGAGCGCCACCATCGTCTCGGCGAGCTCGCGGGCCATCGCGTAGTCCTGCATGAAGGCGCCCGAACCGAACTTCACGTCGAGCACGAGCGCGCCCGTGCCCTCAGCGATCTTCTTCGACATGATGCTCGACGCGATGAGTGGGATCGAGTCGACCGTTCCCGTGACGTCGCGCAGCGCGTAGAGCTTCTTGTCTGAGGGGGCGAGGCCTGATCCCGCAGCGCAAATGACCGCGCCCACGTCGCCGTCGAGCTGCGCGAACAGTGCCTCGTTCGTGAGCGCCGCCTGCCAGCCGGGGATCGCCTCGAGCTTGTCGAGGGTGCCGCCAGTGTGGCCGAGGCCGCGGCCGGACAGCTGCGGCACGGCCACCCCGAACGACGCGACGAGCGGCGCGAGCGGCAGCGTGATCTTGTCGCCCACCCCTCCCGTCGAGTGCTTGTCGACGGTGGGCTTCGAGAGCCCGGCGAAGCTCATGCGCTCGCCCGAGTTGATCATGGCGTCGGTCATCACGCGGATCTCGTCGCGCACCATGCCCCGCTGGTAGATCGCCATCGCGAACGACGCCATCTGCGCCTCCGAGACGTAGCCGCGCGTGAACGCGTCGATCATCCACCGGAGTGCCGGCTCCGGGACCTCTCCCCCGTCGCGCTTGGCGCGAATCACGTCAACGGCGTCAAACGGCTCGACACTCATCTGTCAGGTCCTTTCGTGGTGGCGAACCGGCGCCTGCGCACCGGCTGATACAACTATTCGGCGACCCGCTCAAGGTCGCGCGGCCCGAAGGCGTCAGGGAGTACCTCGTCGATGGTGCGGATGCCAGACACGGTCTCAAGGAGCATGCCCTCGGCTGAGTGTTCGTAGAGCAGCTGCCGGCAGCGCCCGCACGGCATAATCGTCTCTTCGTTACCGTTCACGCAGACGAAGGCGACGAGTTTGCCGCCGCCGCCCATGTGGAGGTCAGCGACGAGGGCGCACTCGGCGCACAGGGTGAGCCCGTACGAGGCGTTCTCGACGTTGCAACCGGAGACGATGCGCCCGGTGTCGGTGAGGGCCGCGGCCCCCACCGGGTACTTCGAGTACGGCACGTAGGCGTGCGGGAGCGCGGCGATGGCGGCCTCGCGCAGCTGCGCCCAGTCGATGTCTGTCACGGCGCTATCCCTTCACGTAGGGCGTGCCGCTCGCGGCGGGCGCGCGCGACTTGCCGGAGAAGCCGACGACCGCGAGGATCGTCACGACGTACGGCAGCATCGACATAAACTCCGACGGGATCGGCGAGCCGAGGTTGTTCAGCAGCGTCTCGAGGTTCTTGGTGAAGCCGAACAATAGCGCTGCGAGGGTTGCCCGCAGTGGATCCCAGCCGCCGAAGATCACGGCCGCGAGGGCGATGAAGCCGAGCCCGCCTGCCATTTCCTTGTCGAATGCACCGACCGAACCGAGGGTGAAGTAGGCACCGCCGATGCCGGCGATGCCGCCCGCGAGCAGCAGGTTCCAGAAGCGGGTGGGGTTCACCTTGATGCCGACGGTGTCAGCAGCCTGCGGGTGTTCGCCGACGGCGCGGAGCCGCAAGCCCCAGCGGGAGCGGTACAGCGCCCACGTGATGAGCGGCACAGCGATGTACGCGAGGTACACGATGAGTGTTTGGTTGAAGAAGACTGGCCCGAGCACGGGGATCTCGCTGAGCCCAGGAATCGCCCAGCGCGGGAAGCGCGGGGGCGAGTTCAGCGTCGCGGCGTTGGGCTGCATGATCGCGCCGTGCAGGAAGCTCGTGAGGCCCGTGATGAGCACGTTGAGCACGACGCCGACGATGACCTGCGTGACCGCGTAGGTGATCGAGAAGACCGCGAGGATCGCGGCGACGAGCGCGCCCGCAACGATCGCGCCGATGAGGCCGGCAACGTACGATCCGGTGATCGAGGCGATGAGGGCACTCGTGAACGCGGCGAGTAGAAACTGCGCCTCGATCGCGACGTTGACGACGCCCGCGCGCTCACCGATGACGCCGCCGAGGGCACCGAAGATGAGCGGCACCGACAGCGAGAGAGCCCCGAAGAGCAGGCCAGTCACGGGCACGGTGCCGCCGGCTGCGGACCAGGTGAGGAAGAGGAAGATCCCGACGAGCGCGAACACCACGGTGAACCACAGCGGGGTCTTCTGATAGCGCATCGCGAACACGAAGGAGAGCGCGGCCATCGCCGTCAGGATGAGGGCGCACGCGATCACCGTGCCCGCGGTCGGCAGCGCGACGTCTGACAGCTGAATCGACTGGGTACGGTCGCCCAGCCGGAAGGTGCTCTCGCCCGACCGGCCCGCGATAAACGCGAGCACGAGGCCGATGAGTGCCACCACGGCGAACGAGATGGGAGCCTTCAGGCTCCGGCTACGAACGAGGCCCGCGTTGTCGAGGACGACGCGTGTGGCGGTGTGTTGCTCGACGGCGCTCATGCCGAGGCCCCCTTCTGCTGGAGTGCGTGCACGCGGTCGAAGCGGCCGAGGCCGAACACCGTGCGCACGAGCGGCGGGGCCGCGATGAAGAGCACGATGAGCGCCTGCACGACGAGCACGATGTCGACGGGGATGTCTTCGGCGATCTGCATCGTGAAGCTGCCCGCCTTCAGCGCACCGAACAGGATGCCTGCGGCCACGATCCCCCAGGCGCGCGAACGCCCGAGCAGTGCGACGGTGATCGCGTCGAAGCCGATCCCGGCGTCGACGTGGCTGCCGAAGCCGGTGGTCACGGTTCCCGCGATCTGGTTCGCGCCCGCGAGGCCCGCAAGACCACCGGCGATCGCCATCGCGTAGAAGATGATGCGCTCAACCTTGATTCCGCTCGCGCGGGCCGCGTGCGGGTTCTCGCCGACGGCGCGCATGCGAAAGCCGAGCGACGAGCGCTCCATGAGCCACCAGACGAACGCGGCCGCGAGCAGCGCGACGATGAACCCCCAGTGGGTGGTGAGCGGTGCGCCGAACAGCAGCGGGAACTTCGCGCTCTCCGGGGTCACCGGCGAGATCGGCTGGTTGCCTCCCGCACGCATCAAGAGGCCGGGCGTCGACAGCAACCACGCGATGAAGTAGAACGCGATGAAGTTCAGCATGATCGTGAGGATCACTTCGTGGGCGCCGGTGCGAGCCTTCAAGAAGCCGACGAGACCGCCCCAGAGCGCGCCGCCGAGGATGCCAGCGATGACAACGAGCGGCAGGTGCACGATAAACGGCAGGTCGAGGCCGAACATCACGAAGCCGGCGGCGGCGGATCCCATGAGCATCTGACCGCGGCCACCGATGTTGAAGAGGCCGACGCGGAACGCGAGGCCGACTCCGAGACCGGCCATGATGAGCGGTGTCGCAAAGTTCAGGGTGTCAGAGAGCGGCTTGATCGCGCGCAAGAAGCTCGGGGCCTCGAAGTTGAAGATTGAGCCGCGGAACAGGGCCGCGTAGCCGCCCGCCATGGCCTCCCAGATCGCGACGAAGGTGTCGCCGGGCCGCTGGAAGAAGTACCCGAGCGCCTCGAGCACGTCTGGGGTGGTGAACGCGATGAGGAGGCCGCCGATGAGCAGCGACAGCACGATCGCGAGCACCGTCGTCGTCACCGAGCTCGACAGGAGTTCGGCGATGAAGCGGTTCTGCGGCGGTTTCTCGCGGGTCTCGGGCTGCGCGCCCGCGGGCTGCCCGTTCGTTGCTACGGTCGGTGCACTCACGCCGCATCTCCTTCTGGGGTTTCGCCGGCCATCATGAGGCCCAGTGTTTCGCGCGGTGCGTCGCCGGGCACGATGCCGATGATCGTGCCCTTGTACATCACGGCGATACGGTCGGCGAGGGCCGACACTTCGTCAAGCTCGGTGGACACGAGCACGACGGGAACTCCCGAATCGCGTGCCTCGATGATGCGATTGTGGATGAACTCGATCGAGCCGACGTCGACGCCGCGCGTCGGCTGCGACGCGACGAGCAGGCTGAGGTCACGGCTCAGCTCGCGCGCGATGACAACCTTCTGCTGGTTACCGCCAGAGAGGCTCCCGACCGGGGCATGCGGCCCCTGGGTGCGGATGTCGTACTCGGCGATCTTCGACTCGGCGAATTCCGTGAGCGCGGCACGGCGGACCGTGCCTGCTGCCACGAATTCGGCGTCGCTGGTCCGGTTGAGAATGAGGTTCTCGGCGACCGAGAACGAACCGACGAGGCCGTCTTCGATGCGATCCTCGGGAACGAAGCCAACGCCGGCGTCGATGATCTGCTTCACTGGCTTGCCGATGAGGGACTCACCGTTCAGGGTGATGCTGCCCGAGGTGACCTGTTGCAGGCCCATCAGGGATTCCGCGAGCTCGGTCTGGCCGTTGCCCTGTACTCCCGCGATCGCGACGACCTCGCCGGGTCGCACCTCAAGGTTCACGCGATCCACAACGACGTGGCCGGTGCTGTCGGCGATCATGAGATCGGTGAGCTTCAGGCCGCCCTCGCCGAGCTTGGGCGCGGCCTTCTGCACGGTGAGCTCGACCGCACGGCCAACCATGAGCGAGGCGAGCTCGTTCGTTGAGGACTCCGGTGAGGCCGCAGCGACGATCTTGCCGAGGCGGATCACAGTGATGCGGTCGGCGACCTCGCGCACCTCGCGGAGCTTGTGCGTGATGAACACGATCGCGGTGCCGTCAGCGCGGAGCTGGCGCATGATGTCCATGAGTTCATCGGTCTCTTGCGGGGTGAGCACGGCGGTCGGCTCGTCAAACACGAGCACCTTTGCGTCGCGCGAGAGCGCTTTGATGATCTCAACCCGCTGCTGCACGCCGACGGGCAGATCCCCGACGATTGCGTCAGGGTCAACCTCGAAGCCAAACCGGTCGGCGACCTGACGCACATGCGCCCGGGCGCTCGCGAGGTCGAGGGCCCCGGCGAACTTCGTGTCCTCGTGGCCGAGCATGACGTTCTCGGCGACCGAGAACACGGGAACGAGCATGAAGTGCTGATGCACCATGCCGATGCCCGCCGCCATTGCGTCGCCGGGGCCGCGGAAACGCATGACCTCACCGTCGACAACGATCTCGCCCTCGTCGGGCTGATACAGCCCGTAGAGCACGTTCATAAGGGTAGATTTGCCCGCGCCATTCTCACCCAACAGGGCGTGAATTTCACCGGGTCGCACCTCGAGTGAGATGCGGTCGTTCGCGGTGAATGATCCGAATCGCTTCGTGATCCCGCGCAGTTCGAGCGTCATGCCGTTAAATCTATCTAAGTTCTGTGGGACTGAATAGGGTGTGCTGCGCCTCCGGAAGAGGCCGCACCAAAAAACAGCTCGGGCCGGTGACTCGGATGCTCCGAGTCACCGGCCCGCGCGAGTTACCTTACGGTGAGGAAGGCGACTCGACCTTGATCTTGCCGGCAATAATGTCTGCCGAGATCTTGTCGAGCGTCGACTGCAGGTCAGCGGGGACCTTGTCTTCGAAGCTGTTGAAGCCCGAGAGGCTTACGCCCTTGTTCTCGAGCACGCCGATGAACGGGTCTGCGCTGAACTCGCCCTTGGCTGCTTCCATCGCTGCGTCGTACACAGCAACGTCCATGCTCTTCATGATCGAGGTGAACAGGATGTCCTGTACCTTCGGGTCGGTGTTGAACACGTTCGCGTCGACGCCCATGAGCTTCGCGGTGCCGCCCGAGTCGCGGATCGCTTCGCCAGCCGACTGGTAGATCGGTCCGCCGACGGGAAGCAGCACGTCTGCGCCCTGATCGAGGAGGCCCTGCGCCATCTGCTTCGCGGTGTCGTTCGCCTTGAACTCGTTGGTGAACTGGCCGTCCTGCTTCGCAACGTCCCAGCCGAGCACCTTGACGTCGGCGTCATTCTCAGCGTTGAAGTACTCAGCGCCGAGCTGGAAGCCGTCCATGAAGATCGTAACGGGCGGAATCTTGCCGCCACCGAAGGTACCGATGGTGCCGGTCTCGGAGACCGCAGCAGCAGCGTAGCCGCCGAGGAACGCCGCCTGAGCCGTGTCGAACACGAGCGGCTTGATGTTCGGGGCGTCGGTCTTGCCGTCGAAGTCGCCGTCAGCCCAGTCGTCGATGATCGCGAACTGCACGTCGGGGTTTGCCTTCGCAGCGTTCACGGTCGGCTCGGAGAGCATGAAGCCCACCGAGACGATGAACGTGCAGCCCTCGCCGACAAGGCCGTCGAGGTTCGCGACGTAGTCACTGGCGCTCTTCGACTCGGTCTTTTGGAGCTCGACGTCAAGCTCCTCGGCAGCCTTGGTGAGGCCCTCGAAGCCGAGCTGGTTGAACGACTTGTCGTCGAAACCGCCCTCGTCAGACACCATGCAGGGCTTGAAGCCCTTTACAGCCTCGACATCGGAGCCGCCGTTGGACTCGGGCGCCTGGCCACATGCAGCGAGACCGAGCACGAGGCCGGCCGCAGCAGTGATGCCAAGCACACGCTTAGTAGTGGAGATGGTCACAGTGTTCCCCCTGGTTCGTCGCCCGCGCCAGCCGCGGGCGGTCCTATACACACAGTTTATTCCTACAGCACGATCAGCTTTCGCACACTTCGCAAGAGGGAATGGTTGCGATTCCGATATGAAACTGGCAAGACGCTTGTGGTTTTGCCCCTAGAAATCTCAAATGAGGCTGTAAAGCGTTGCCTAGTCGTCTTCGGTCACCGGGTCGGTACCGCGCCCGTCAAGCGCGTCGATGTAGCGCAACACGATCCCCTCGCGCAGCGCCCACGGCGAAATCGTCAGCGTCGACACGTCGAACACCTTCATCGCGGTGCGCAGCACGACCGCGCCAGCCATGATCTGGTAGCCACGCTCGGGCGTGATCCCCGGCAGATACTCTCGCACCGAACCCGGCATGTCACGCAGCGTCGGCTCCCACTCGCGGAGGCCGGCGTAGTGCAGCTCGGCGAGATCCCCCGTCGCAGGGTCCGGCGGCCCGCCAATGAGGCGCGCAAGCGAGCGAATCGTCTTCGACGTGCCGACCACGCGCTTCGGCTTCGGCCGGCCCTTGAAGAATTCGTTGCGCGCCTTCGTGAATTCCTCGCGCGCATGGGCTCGCAGCAGTGAGATCCCCTCGGCGCTCGGAGGATCCTCCGGCAGATACAGAATCGTCGAACGACCCGCGCCCAGCGGCAGCGACACCTGCACGTCAGGGTACTCGTCAGCGCCCTGGGCGATCTCGAACGATCCCCCGCCGATATCGAATAGCAGAATCTCGCCCGCAGACCAGCCGAGCCAACGGCGGACCGCGAGCATCGTGATCCGCGCCTCGTCCTCCCCGGACAGCACGTCGAGCTTCAGCCCGGTTTCGCGCTCGATCTTCGCGAGCACCTCCTCGCCGTTCGCCGCCTCGCGAATCGCGGAGGTCGCCGTCGCGAGCAGATCGTCAACGCCGATCTCCTGCACCGTCTGCACCGCTTCGCTAATCGCGCCGATGATGCGCGAGACACCCTCGTCGGTGATTGCCCCATCGTCGTCGAGGTAGCGCATGAGCCGCAGCGTCGAGCGCTGCGAATGATACGGATTCGGGCTGGCGCCCGGGTGCGCGTCAACCACGAGGAGATGAACGGTATTCGAACCTACGTCGATGACTCCGAGTCGCATGGGAGCAATTCTATTGCGTCATGCCTGCCAGACCGTATTCACCCGCCTAGGCTAGGGGCATGAGCGCGTTCAAGCCGACCATCGATGCCGAGTCGTCCACGCCGCCATTCCGGCAGCTGCACCTGGCGGTGGTCGCGGGAGTCGCCGCGGGGTCCCTCACCCCCGGCAGCCGCCTGCCGACAGTGCGGGCGCTCGCCGACAGCTTGGGCATCGCCACGAACACGGTTGCGTCCGCGTACCGCTCGCTTGAGGCAGCGGGGGTCGTCGAGGGGCGGGGCCGAGCGGGCACCTTTGTGAGCGACGGCGACGACCCGATCGCTACGCGGGCACGCGAGATCGCGCGCGACGCTGCAGCAGCGTTCGCCGAGCTCGGAGTGGATCGGGATCGCGCAGCGCAGTTACTCGCTGACGCTTTCGGTGAGATCTAGCGCCGGTGGCACGTTCGTTCGCCTGGACATGCGGGCCCTACCTGGCCCCGTGTCCGGCGGATTGAACCGCGAGAGCGGCGTTGCTGAGCGCCGCACGGAGTTCGGGGATCTGATCGATTAAGCGGTGCTTGGGACCGGCCACGGAAAGTGTCCTGGCAATGCCCGAAGCGTCGAAGATAGGCGCAGACACACCATAGACGTCGGCAACGGTGTCCCCCTGGTTCACTGCTACATAGCTTTCCCTGATCTCAGCGAGCTCGTCCAAGAGCGCCGGCACCTGCGCAGCCTCAACATTGGCTTGAAGGTAACGGTCACGATCGCCATCCGTCGCGAACGCGAGGAAACACCGTCCGGAACTTGTTGGGTAAAGCGGACGTCGGACTCGGAGTGGAGCGGAATAGCGGACCAGCTGGAGCGACTCAAGCGAATGGAGATAGACGACGTTGTCACCGACGCGCACGCCAAGCATGACCGTTTCGTTGAACTGCGCCTGAAGCGCGAGCATCGCGTCCCGAGTCGCTTCCGTTTCAGCCCCTGCCCGGGGCGACAGGAGGGATCCGATGGCATTGCCGAGCGTGTAGCGACTATTTCGCTCTGTCAAGTACCCCTGGGCTTCAAGCCCCTTCACCAGCCCATGGGTCGAGGACCTGGGAGCGGCAAGCTGGTCCGCGATGTCCATCAGCCTGAGCCCGTCCGAGCCCGCCGAAGCAACCATCTCGAGGACGTCGGTCACACGGGAGACTGTCCGGTGCGGTTTCGCATCGGCCATCTCGCCTCCGTCCACGTTTGTTTCGTTCTCGTCATCGCTCCGCTGAGGAGCTGTGTCGCTCTTCATAATAGCCTCCGACATGCGTTCAGTCAGCGGGATGCACGGCAGGTGCGATTTCAGCTGCTAGCGGCTCCGATAGCTGCCCCTCTCTGCGCTTTGCGCGCTTTCGCTGGTCGAACATCACGCCGACCAAGATCAACGCGGCACCAACCAGGAACATGATCGAGACCCCGAACGGTGAGTTGGTCGGAGAGCCGAGCACGATCGCGAGCGCAATCATCGGCGCAAGTCCTCCGGCAAACGCCCCGCATACTTCCCTGCCAAGCCCCAATCCGGATGCGCGCACACGAGTTGGGAACTGCTGCGCAAAGTACGCCCCCGAAGCGGCAAGCATGAGGGGAACCGCAATCCCTGTTGTCGAAATCAGCGCAACCCAGATGAGCACCGTTTCGTTGGTATCCAAGAGCGCGAAAAACGGGAACGCCATTGCCCCCGTTGCGAGTCCGCCGATCCCCAAGATGACCCGCGGGCTAAAGCGATCAGCCAGCCTTCCAGCGAGCGGCGCGACGCCTATTGCGCACGCCGCGGCCAACGTGACAGCCAGTGTTCCAACTGAGCCGTCAAGCCCACGGAATTCGACGAGATACGCGAGGGAGAAGGTTTTGAAAACGTAGCTCACAGAGTTATAGCCGAGTGTCACCACGCCCACGACAAGCACGCCTCGCCAGCTGAAACGCAAAAGTTCCACAAGAGAGCTGCGATCCCGCTTCCGGCCCCCGGCGGCAGCCCGGTTCGCCTTGTCCTTTTCGAACTCTGGAGTTTCAGGCATTCGGGCCCGAACCCAAGCCCCCAAGAACACAAGGACGAAGCTGGCAACGAACGGCAGCCGCCATCCCCAACTCAGCAGGGATTCTTCGCTCAGGAGAGTTTGCAACAAAAACACGACTAGCGAAGACGCGAAGA
Organism: Leucobacter sp. BZR 635; assembly: GCF_048061935.2. Classification (NCBI taxonomy): domain Bacteria; kingdom Bacillati; phylum Actinomycetota; class Actinomycetes; order Micrococcales; family Microbacteriaceae; genus Leucobacter; species Leucobacter sp. BZR 635. The sequence goes on from NZ_JBLUNZ020000013.1 coordinate 28,613, forward strand.
GTCCAATGTTTACGCCGAGCGCTGGCCAGGCACCGAGCCTGCCCCTTTGCCCTTTGGCCGCGTGCTCATACGCAACCGCGATTGCACTCCCGAACTCAGCTCCCGCGCCAAGGCCCTGAGCAATCCGCAGAAGCACCAGCAGAATTGGTGCGGCAACACCTATCGATCCATAAGAGGGCACGAGGCCGATGAGCCCAGTGGAAATCCCCATAAGGAGGAACGTAATCGAAAGCACCCGTTTGCGACCGATCTTGTCGGCCAAGATTCCAAACAGCACTCCCCCTATTGGGCGCGCAAAATAACCAACAGCAAACGTCGCGAACGCAGCGAGCAGTGCAAGGTCTTTGTTGCTGTCTGGGAAGAACACCTTGTTGAACACCAAGACTGCGGTCGCTGCGTAGAGATAGAAGTCAAACCATTCGAGGGCAGAACCGACAATCACGGCAACCCCGACTCGACGTTCCGTTGTGGAACGAAGCACTCCCGATGCACCCATCACTCTCTCCTTTGAGATGTCTTAAATAAAACATGGGATTCATACATGTGAATTTTTGGATCGAAAACTTCCGCAATCCTCGCATCGCTTGCACGTAATTTCAACGGCGAGTTTTAGATATTCTTTAGCCCTGTGCGACCAATGAGCTTCTTTCAGATTCAGAAAATGCGCACTTCCCAAGACCTGTTGCACAAGATACATTCGTAGATACGAATTCTTACGATTCCGTTGACCAACTGACGTTAGGTGGCGTGGAGACATGGACTTTGCACTCTCGGAAGATTTGCTCGCGATCCGTGAAGGGGCCCGCTCGCTTGCTCGGAGCTTCAGCCCCAACTACTGGCTGCAGCAGGACGAGGCGAAGGAGTTTCCTTGGGCTTTCTACCAAGCTTTTGCCGAGGGTGGCTGGCTTGGATTAGCAATTCCCGAGGAATACGGGGGCGGGGGCAAGGGCATCATGGAGGCTGCTCTCTTACTCGAAGAAGTGGCGAGTTCAGGTGCCGGCATGAACGGCGCATCCTCCATGCACCTCACGATCTTTGGACTGAACACGATCGTGAAGCACGGTTCTGCGGAACTCAGGCAGGAAGTCCTGCCTGCCGCCGCTCGTGGGGACCTACACGTCGCGTTCGGTGTCACGGAACCAGACGCTGGAACCGACACCACTCGCATTTCGACCTTTGCAAGGAGAGTCAGCGGAGGATATCGAATCACTGGTCGAAAGGTGTGGACCACCAAAGCAGCTGAATCCCAAAAGCTCGTCCTCATTACCCGAACCACCAAACGGGAGGACGTGGCTCGGCCAACGGAGGGCATGACTCTCTTCCTTGTCGATATCGACAGGGAACACATGAGCCTTACGCCTATACCAAAACTTGGCCGGAATGCAGTGGCCAGCTACGAAGTCTCAATCGATGACTACTTCGTGCCAGACAGCGCTCGTATCGGCGATGAGGGAAGCGGCTTTACCTATCTCCTCGACGGTCTCAACCCAGAGCGAATTCTTTTGGCACACGAAGCCCTTGGTATTGGCCGCGCAGCTCTTGAGGTAGCCGTCGAGTACGCAAAACAGCGCGTCGTGTTTGATAGACCCATCGGCCAAAACCAGGGCATCGCGTTCCCGTTGGCAACCTGCCAGACCCGTCTCGATGCTGCCGAGCTAATGGCTCGCAACGCAGCTTC
>NZ_JBLUNZ020000014.1:0-7609 GCF_048061935.2 Leucobacter sp. BZR 635
CGATACGATGCGGGGCTCCCGGTTGGCAAGGAAGCAAACATGGCGAAATGGCTGTGCGCAGAGGCTGGCTTCGCCGCTGCTGACACCGCCATCCAGACCTTGGGGGGAATGGGCTACGCGAAAGAGTTTCATGTCGAGCGGTACTTCCGGGAATCTCGGATCCTCCGACTTGCACCGGTCAGTCAAGAGATGGTGCTCAATTATGTTTCCACTCACGTCTTGGGACTACCAAAGTCGTACTAGGAGGGGTCACCTTGTCTGAACAGTTCGGGGCCCTCTCTGGCCTCCGCATCGTAGATCTGTCGCGAGTACTTGCTGGCCCACTGTGCACTCAAATATTAGGTGACCACGGGGCAGAAGTCATCAAAGTTGAGTCCCCTGCGGGCGATGACACCCGTCGTTGGGGGCCGCCTTTCGTGGGCGAGGATTCGAGCGCATATTATGAGAATTTGAACCGCAACAAAAGAAACATCTGCCTCGATCTCAAATCGTGGATTGGCAAGCAAACTTTGGAGCGTCTGCTCGACACTGCCGATGTATTGGTCGAGAACTACCGGCCAGGCACGCTCGAGAGGTGGGGATACTCTGACCAGGTGATCGCCGAAAGGTGGCCGAGATTGATCCACTGCCGGATAACCGGGTTCGGCGACGTCGGCCCGCGTGGCGGTCTCGCTGGCTATGACGCGGTAGCCCAGGCCCTCGGAGGGCTTCTTCACACGAATGGTGATCCGTCAGGGCCACCTGTAAAGCTCGGTATTCCAGTAGTGGACATGGTCACGGGCTTCTACGCAGTCACCGGCATTCTGCTGGCGCTTCGAGCGCGGGAGGCAACCGGCCTTGGCCAACTCGTGGATCTCGCGCTATTCGATACCGCAATCTCCATTCTGCATCCGCACTCCGCGTCGTGGCTCGAAGACGGCACAGAGTCCGAGCGGACAGGTTCTGCCCATCCCTCAATCCAGCCCTACGACGCCTATGACGCTAGCGACGGGCAGATCTATATTTCAGCAGGAAACAATGAGCAGTTTCGTCGGCTCTGTGAGACACTCGGCGTTGCGGCGCTCGCTGAAGATCCGAGGTTCATCACCAACGGTGACAGAGTGCGGAACGTGGCCACCCTCCGAGCTGCGCTCAGCCATCCGCTCTCGGGCTTTACCCGTGGAGAGTTGGAAACCGAGTTGCGCAAGGTCAGCGTTCCCGCTGGTTCCATACAAACCGCAGGCGAGGCGCTCGCCGATCCACAAACGATTGCCCGGGAAATGGTCGTGCAAGTAGAGGGGCATGCCGAGATAGGAATTCCCATAAAGCTCTCGCGCACGCCGGGCAAAGCAGTGACTCGACCGCGGCCACGCGGCCACGATACCGCTGCGATCATCGCGGAGCTCAACCAGGAATCGGCCGGAGCACCTTCGAGCTCGCCTGGGCATTAGATCGCTACCGACGCTCGAAAGGATACGCTGCCTGAGCCGTGCCTACCTCGGCAGGAAACGCAATCATATGCACGCGTTCGCCGTGCTCAAGTAGCCCGAGGCGAGCTTCCGTGCGCACGAGCTCGGCGTGGAACGGGCTCGGCGCATCGGCCACGGGGCGGAAACCGTGGCGCTCGTAAAACGGCGCGTTCCAGGGAACGTCTGCAAAAGTGCGCAGCGTCACGGCGCGGAAATCGCGCGCGGCGGCATCCGCGAGCACTGCGCGGACGAGCGCGGCTCCGATCCCCCGCCTGGCGTACTCAGGATGCACCGAAAGCTGCTCAAGGTGGAGGGTGTCGCCGAGCTCAAGCGCCCTGGCGAAGCCGAGCACCTCGCTGCCGTCGTAAGCTTCGAGGAGGCGCTCCGGATAGCCCTGCTCGGCCGGGGCCGCGGCGTTCTCGTTCCACGGGAGCACACCGAAGTGCGCCCGGAAGAGCTCGTCCGCGTCCTGCTCGATGTCGCCGTGCAGCGCGGGATCGAACCCGGAAGCGACCCGAATATCGACCGTCACCCCGTGTCCCGCTTAGTAGCCGGATCCCTGCTCGGACTCTGCGGAATCCCAGCCGGCAACAATCGCACCGGTAGCTGAGACGCCGAAGCGGGTCGCGCCAGCGGCCCACAGCTCGCGGGTCGTCGCGGCATCGCGGATGCCACCCGATGCCTTCACACCCAGGCGATCGCCGACGGTGTCTGCCATGATGCGGACGGCGTGCACGCTCGCGCCTCCGGCTGGGTTGAACCCGGTCGACGTCTTCACGAAGTCAGCGCCGGCCTGCTCGGAAGCCTTGCAGCAGCCAACGATCTGCTCATCGCTGAGCGACGCGCTCTCGATGATGACCTTCAGAATCTTGCCGGGGCAGGCGTCGCGGACCGCGCGGATCTCTGCCTCGAGCGCAACCCAGTCGCCGGCATGCACGAGTCCGGGGTTCACCACCATGTCGACCTCGTCGGCTCCGTCGGCCACCGCCTGTGCGGCTTCGAACGCCTTGACCTCTGCCTTGTGCACGCCTGAGGGGAATCCGACGACGGTGACAATCTCGAGGCCGCGCTTGTCGACGGGAAGCAGCGACGGGCTCACGCAGACGCGCTTCGCGCCGAGCGCTGCGGCGTCGGTGAGGAACGCGTCGAGCTCCGCGGCGGTGGTGGGCGGGGCGAGCAGGGTGTGGTCTGCGTTCGCGAGGAAGTGTTCAGGGGTCAGTGCCACAAGAGTCATAGTTCGAGTCTAGATAGCGCGGGGCCGGGGCGCGACTTGGCGCGGCATACTCGCAGCATCGCCCAGCCGCGGGCGCGTCAGACCGTGGGCCCGACGCGCGTCACACGCACGACCGGCTCACCCTCGAGCTCTGAGGCAGCGAGGTCGATTTCGCCCTCGATTGCCCAGTCCCGATCCCCTGCCGGGTCGAGCAGCACCTGCCGGAACTCCCAGACCCCCTGGCCAGCCGCTGAGCGGTCGAGGCTGAGCAGCCCCGCGGCGCGGGCGTCGGCATCGACGAGGATCTCGTCGTATTCGGTGAAGTAGCCGTCGAGCGCGTCGCGCCACTTCTGCACTCCGAAGCCGTGAGACGCGTCAAGTTCTTCGAGCTCGTCGTACTTCTCGAACGCTGCGGCCTGCACGCGCCGGAAGAGCGCGTTCCTCACCATGACGAGGAAGGCGCGCTCGTTCGCGAGGAGTGAGCGCGCGGGCGGTGGCCCGACGAGCGCTGCCTCGTCGGAGCCGTGCCTGGCGGCGAGCTCCGCTGCAACGTCGGGGTTTGAGAGCTCGGTCCACTCGTCAACGAGGCTGGAGTCGACCTGGCGTACGAGTTCTCCCAGCCAATCGATGATCTCGTCGAGTTCTTCGGTCTTCGCGGCTTCGGGGACGGTGCGCTCGAGTGCCCGATACGCGTCGCTGAGGTAGCGCAGCACCCCGCCCTCGGCGCGGCCGAGTCCGTAGTAGTTCACGAGGTCGCGGAACCCGAAGGCGCGCTCGATCATGTCGCGCACGACCGACTTCGGTCGCAGCTCGTAGTCACGCGCCCACGGCACCTCCTTGAGGTACGCCTCGAAGGCCTCGTCGAGCAGCTCCTTGAGCGGCTGCGGGTGCGTGATCTCCTCGAGGAGCTCCATGCGCTCCTCGTATTCGATGCCGTCAGCCTTCATCTGGCCGATGGCTTCGCCGCGTGCCCGGTGCTCCTGGGCGCGGACGATCGCGCGCGGATCCTCAAGCGTCGCCTCGATCACCGAGATCGCATCGAGCGCGTAGCTCGGCGATTCGGGATCGAGCAGCTCGAGCGCTGCGAGCGCAAAGGGTGACAGCGGCTGGTTGAGGGCGAAGTTCGACTGCAGGTCGATCGTGAGCCGCAGCAGGCGCTGCCCGCGGCCGTCGACGTGGTACTCGACGATGTCGCCGCGCACGAGCGTGCGGAAGATGTCGATCGCGGTCCGGGCGTGCGCGAACTGCGCGGCGCGCGGCTCGTGGCTGTCGAAGACGAGGGTGCGCAGCGTGTCGAGGGCGTCGCCCTCGTATTCCTCGCCGCGGCCGATCACGCCGAGCACCATGGCGTGGGTGATTCGCATGCGGCTAACCAGGGGCTCCGGTGAGGCCTCAACGAGCTTGTCGAGCGTCTGCTCTGTCCACGCTACGAAGCCCTGCGGCGGTGACTTCTTCTTCGCGGGCTTTGCCTTCTTGCCGCCCGTGGCCTTCGCGGCCGCCTTCGCGGCGGCTCGCACGTTTTCGACTTCGAACTCTGGCGCGAGCGCGATCACGTCGCCCTCGGTGTCGAAGCCCGCGCGGCCTGCGCGGCCGGCGATCTGATGGAACTCGCGGGCGGAGAGCCGGCGCATCTTCTGGCCGTCGTACTTCGTAAGCGCGGTGATAACGACGGTGCGGATCGGCACGTTGATACCGACGCCCAGCGTGTCCGTGCCGCAGATGACCTTGAGGAGCCCTCGCTGGGCGAGCTGTTCGACGAGCCTGCGGTACTTGGGCAGCATGCCTGCGTGATGCACGCCGATGCCGGAGCGCACGAGCCGCGACAGCGTCTGGCCGAAGCCCGCCGAGAACCTGAAGGTGCCGATTGCCTCGGCGATCTCGTCGCGGCCCGCACGGTCGACGAGCTTCAAGCTCGACAGCGCCTGTGCCTGTTCGACGGCGTGCGACTGGTTGAAGTGCACGAGGTAGGCGGGGGTCTCGCGATCCGCAACGAGCTGCTCGACGACCTCGTGGGTGGGGGCAACCGCGTAGGTGAACTCGAGCGGCACGGGGCGCTCGACGCCTGTGACGAGCTCGGTGTCGCGGCCGGTGCGGCGGCTGAGGTCGTCGGCGAGCTCGGTGACGTCGCCGAGCGTCGCTGACATGAGCAGGAACTGCGCGTTCTCCATGAGCAGCAGCGGCACCTGCCAAGCCCAGCCGCGGTCGGGGTCGGCGTAGAAGTGGAACTCGTCCATCACCACCTGTGTAATGCCGTTGACGTCACGGTCGCGCAGCGCGAGGTTCGCAATGATCTCGGCGGTGCAGCAGATAATGGGCGCGTCAGCGTTGATCGCGGTGTCGCCCGTAATCATGCCGACCCGATCCGCCCCGAACACGGCGACGAGTTCGAAGAACTTCTCGCTCACGAGCGCCTTGATCGGCGCGGTGTAGGCGGTGCGGCGCCCCTCGGAGAGCGCGGCGAAGTGCGCGCCGAGCGCGACGAGGCTTTTGCCGGTTCCGGTCGGCGTGGCGAGCACGACGTTTGCACCGAGCGTCATCCCGAGGATGGCTTCTTCCTGTGCCGGGTAGAGCCTGAGACCGCGCTCCTCCCACGCCCATTCCTCAAAGGCCGCGAAGGTCTCGTCGGCTGACGGGATCCCCCCAGATCGGGTGATCTCGTCAAGCTGGCGCGCAAGACTCATCGCGTGTCCTTTCAGTTGGTGGTGGATCGTCAGCCGGTGGTGGCTCGTCAATCGGTGGTGGCTGCGTCCGAGGTGTGCGACGGATCATCGGGCGACAGCACACCGTCTCCTCGAATGCTGCTGATCCCCTGCCCGTCGGCGACGACCTCGAGGCCGCCCGCGAGCCGTTCTTTGAGTTCGGTGACGTGGCTGATGAGCGCGACCGTGCGGCCGCCCTCGCGGAGCCCGTCGAGCGTTGCAAGGGCCTGGTCGAGCGCGTCGGGATCAAGTGACCCGAACCCCTCGTCAATGAATAGCGTATCGAGTTCGAGGCCGCCGGACTCCGCGGTGACGACATCTGCGAGCCCGAGCGCGAGCGCGAGGGACGCGAGGAAGCTCTCGCCGCCCGAGAGCGAGTCGGTGGATCGCTCGCGCCCCGTGTACTCGTCGATGACGGCGAGCCCGAGCCCCGACTGCCTCCCGCGGGCGCGGAGCCCGTCGTCGTGGGCGAGCCGGTAGCGGCCGCCTACCATCGTCGACAGCCGCCGGTTTGCGGCCTCGACAATCGCTTCGAGCCGAGCTGCGAGCACGAACACCTCAAGGCGCATGCGCTTCGTGTTCGGGTCTTTGCCCTGCATTGTGTCGGCGAGGCGTCTGAGCCGAAGGAGGGCCTCACCCGTCGCCGCCGAACCCGCGAGCTCCCGCTCGACACGGTCGAGGGTCGCGCGGTGTTCGCTCGCGATCCGCGCTGCAGCTGCGTGCGCCGACAGTGCTGCGTCGGCCTGTGCGGTCGCAGCAGCACTCGCTGTCGCTGCGGGCTCCAGGTCGACCGGCGTCCGCTCGATGCCGTGCAGGTCGGGGGCGGCAAGCTCGCCCGCGTTGCGCTGGGTGTCTTCGTCGAACTTCCGCACCGCGGCGCGAAGTGTTGCCTGAGCGGTAGCGTCAAGGTGCGCGGACGTGGCCGCTGATTCGGCCAAGGTGAGCGCGTCTGCGCTGCTGTCGGGCTCCGCGAAGCCCTGCGCAACGAGTTCCGCTGCAACCAGCGTCTTCGCCGCCTCGACCGCACGCGTTGCGCTTCCCAGCGCATTCCCCGCCCGCAGCGCGGCCTCGAGCGCGGCATGCTCGGCTTCGAGCGCGTCGAGCCGTGCTCGAATGCTGTCGGAGCCCGCGCGTGCAGCGAGCAGCTCGGCTTCGAGCGACGCCGCCTGAGTCGTTGCGGAGTCGATGTTCGCTGAGAGTGCGGCCTCTTGCGCGCTGAGCTCGCCCACCCGAGCCGTGCGCGTCGCGGTCTCGGCGTCAAGTGCCGCAAGCTGCTCACTCAGGGTCGTGAGCTGAGTGGCTGCGGCCTTGGCTTGCTCATACTGCGCTGTCGCGTCGTCGAGGGCATCGGCCGCTGCCTCGGGCTCAAGCCCTGCCGCTGCCACTCTCGCGGCAGCAAGCGCTGATTCGATACCTCGTTCTGCCTCGCGGGCTGAGTCGAGGCGCTGTTGGGCCGCGCGCTGGGCGGTCTCTGCCTCGGCGATGGCATCGGGGGTGACCGGGTCGGCGTGCGTGGCGGGGTTGGGATGCGTCGCCGAGCCGCAGACGGTGCACGGCTCACCGGGTTGCAGCGCGTCGGCGAGCTCGCCGGCCATGCCCGCGATACGCCGGGCGAGTAAGTCGCTCACCTCGCTGGCTGCGGCAGCCGCGGTGGTCGCGAGCTCTGCCGCGTGAGCCTGTGCGGATGCGAGTTCTCGCTCGAGTCGGCCCGCTTCCGTCGCAGCTTCGCGTCGTCCGCGAGCCTGCTCGGCGTCCGTGCGGCGCTGTTCGAGCGTCGCGGCCTCGATCGCCGCGTGCTCCCGAGCCGCGCGCACGGCCGCAAGTTGTTCGGGAAGAGCGGCGAGCGCCGCGAGTTCGGCCGCGCCCTCGGCGGCGACGCTGGTGAGCTTCGCCTGTCGGGCTTCCTGCTCGGCTCGCAACTTCTCAAGCCTGAGTTCGTCGGCCTGGGCTTCTGCGAGCGATCCCAACTGCCGAGCTGAGCGGTCGCGGGCCGCCGTGAGCGCCGGTTCCAACACGGACCAGCTGTCGGCGGAACTCAGCGAAGGATCGTCGCCGAGCGCACTCCGCGCCGCGCGCCACCGGGACTCCCAAGCTTCGCTCGCCGTCGTCGCCTCGGCGCGAGCCGCCTCAAGCGCGCGAATTTCCCGCACGACGTGCGCCGCACGGTCAGACTGGTCGAGGCTGACACGCTGCTCGTCGATCTCGGGCCGGAGCGTCGCAAGCGCGTCGCGCCGCTCCTCCGCCCGAAA
>NZ_JBLUNZ020000015.1:0-30703 GCF_048061935.2 Leucobacter sp. BZR 635
AGCCGCTCCTGCGCCTGCGCGAGCGTGCGAGCGCGCTCGAGTGCGGCGGCGGATTCCCGCTGAGCTTCCCGGCGCTGTTCGAGCGTCTCATGCAGCTCCTGCGCGCGCGTCTCGAGCGCGGTGACGGCAGCGACTGCGGCGTCGCGGCGCACGGAGAGCGTGCGCTCCCCCGCCTGGCCTGCACCGGCTGCGTGGTTAGGGACCGTGGTGGCCTGTTCCGCCGCATCGCGCTCACCCTCGGCGCGTACCGCATTGTCGCGCTCCAAGGCTTCTTCGAGCCCGCCGAGCAGCCCTTCGATGCGAGCCTCGCTCTCGCGTGCCGCGCCGTCGAGCCGCTTGCGCCGTTCAGCGAGCGCGGCCTCGATGTCGGCGAAGCGCCCCGTCTGGAACAGTGTGCGCAGGGTCGCTTGCCGCTCGTCGTCTGCGGCGCGCAAGAATCGCTGGAAGCCGCCCTGCGACAGCATCACCACCTGCAGAAACTGCTGATGGTTGAGCCGCAGCACCGGAGTGAGTTCGGCAGCGACGTCGACGGGGCGCGACGCGAGGCCCTCCCAGTCGCCCGCAGCTTCGTCCCAGCGCCACAGCCTGGCTTCGGTTTTCTGGGTGGTCGTGCCACCACCACGCTTCGCAGGTCGCGTGTATTCGGGGCTCCGCTCGACCAGGTAGCGGTCGCCCGCCACCTCGAATTCGAGTCGCACGAGCGTCGGCAGCTCGGGCCCCGAGTGGTCCGATCGTACCCGCGACACCTGCCCGTCGTAACGTGGCACCTGTCCATAGAGCGCGAAGCTCACGGCGTCGAGCAGACTCGACTTCCCCGCGCCTGTTCGGCCTGAGATGAGCAGCAGTCCGCCGGATGCGGCCGCCTCAAAGTCGAGGATCTGCCGATCCCGAAACGGGCCGAATCCCTCAACGTCAAGCTTGCGAATTCTCACGCTGACTCCCCCACATTTCCCGCGGCTGAAACCTTCGCAATAACCTCGCGCAGGAGCTCCCGTTCGGGGGCATCGAGTTGCTCTCCCCCGCGCACCAGGTCGAGGAATTCGTCGACGATCTCAAGATCGGTTTTGCGGGCGACCCGCTCCGTGTACGTCGCCGCGCGCACCGCCTGCCGCTCCGCGGGCGCAAACTCGATGTGCGCGCAGTGTGGAAAGCGCTGGCGCAGCCGCCGCATCGCGTCGATGGGGCGCACGTTGTCGGTGAGGGTCGCCTCCACCCAGCTCGCCTCGTGCTCGGCGAACTCAGTCTCGGTGAGGAGCTCTTCGAGCGTGCCGCGGAGGCGGGCGAGCGGGCGCGGAACGGGGAAATCTACCCACGTCGCTTCGCTCAACCCCTCGCTGCCGAGCTCGACGATCCACCCGCCGCGCGGCTTCGCAGCCTCACTGAACGAGAAATGCACCGGTGCCCCGCTGTACCGAATGCTCGGGGTGAGCTCGGAGCGGCCATGAATGTGTCCGAGCGCCGCGTAGTCGATACCGTCGAACACCGTGGTCGGCACCACGTCGACGCCGCCCGCCGTGAGATCCCACACCAGGCCCTCGCCTGCCTCCGCGACGGCCTCAGCAGACACCTCAGCAGCGCCGCTGTTCACGGCGAAGCAGTGCGACATCACCACGCTGCGGTTGCCGCGCGCTGCGGCGAGCGCGCGCACCTCCTCCATGACACGGCCGAGCAGTGCGTGGTGGCTGCGCAGCTTCTCTCCGGGGTAGAGGCCGGTCTGCAGCATTGGCTCAAGGTAGGGAATCGCGAAGACGTCGACGGCACCGTAGCTGTCGCTGAGCGTGATGGGTTCGCGGAAGGCGTCGCCGCGGGTCGCGACGTGCACGCCGCCGAGACCTGCCCATTCTGATTGGAAACCGAGCCGAGCCGCGTTGTCGTGGTTACCGCTCGTGATGATCACGACGGCACCTGCTTCACGGATGCCCCGGATCGCGCGCGCGAGCACCCCGTAGAGCTCGGCCGCCGGAGCCGCGTGGTCGAAGACGTCGCCGGCAACGAGCACAGCATCGATGCGGTGTTCGCGGATGATCTCGGGCAGTGTACCGAGCACTTCGCGCAGCTGGGGCAGCGTCGAATTACCGTGGAAGCTTCGGCCAAGGTGCCAGTCGGAGGTGTGTAGCAGTCGCAAGACGGGCTCTTCCTCTCAGGTCGGGGGGTCGGTGCTGGGTCAAGCCTGGCACAGGCCTCCGACATTCGGCGGGCGGGGAGAAGCGCGACCGGATCTTTCGCGCGTTTGTCGGTGGCTGTCGCTACTCTGGGCTCATGGCAGATCCCATCCTTTTCCAGCCGTTCACGCTCCGTGGGCTCGAGGTGCGCAACCGCCTCTGGGTCTCCCCCATGTGCCAGTATTCGGTGGCTGAACGCGATGGGGTGCCGCGCGACTGGCACCTGCAACATATCGGCGGGCTCGCCCGCGGCGGCGCGGGCCTCGTCGTGATGGAAGCGACCGCGGTGGTGCCGGAGGGGCGGATCTCCCCTGAAGACCTGGGACTCTGGAACGAGGAGCAGGAGTTCGCGTTCGCCAGACTCGCGGGCATCGCGCACTCGCACGGGGCGGCGATCGCAGTGCAGCTCGCCCATGCAGGACGGAAGGCGTCTTCGTTCAAGGGGTGGCCCGGTGAGCCGCACGGATCCGTGCCTGCGGCACAGGGCGGTTGGGCGACTGTCGCGCCATCAGCTGTGCGGTTTGACGAGCACTTCACCGAGCCAAGAGAACTCACGGTGGCAGAGATCTCAGGCGTCGTGCGCGCGTTCGCCGACGCGGCCGACCGCGCAGTACGGGCCGGTTTCGACGCGGTCGAGGTGCACGCGGCTCACGGCTACCTGTTGCAGGAGTTCTTGTCGCCACTGTCAAACCATCGCGGCGATGAGTACGGTGGCTCGTTGGAGAATCGGGCGAGGCTCACCCGTGAGGTGATTCGGGCGATCCGCGAACGCCACCCTGAGTTGCCGATTCTGGTGCGCATCTCGGGCACCGACTGGGTCGACGGTGGGTTCGAAGTGGAAGACGCCGTGGCCGTGAGCGCATGGTTTGCCGCCGATGGTGCGGATCTCATCGATGTCTCCTCAGCGGGAAACTCGCCGAGTCCCGCACTGACTGTCGGGCCTTCCTATCAGGTTGCGCTCGCCGAGCGGGTGCGCCGGGGCGGCACGTTGCCGGTGGGTGCCGTCGGCGCGATCACCTCAGCTCAGCAGGCTGAGGGCATCCTCGTGACTGGGCAGTCCGACGTGATCTTCGTCGGACGGCCCCTGCTCACGAACCCGCACCTGCCGCTGCAGTGGGCGGCCGAGCTGCGCGCCCCCGCAGCCGCGGCGCTGGTGCCCCCGCAATACCACCGCGCGAGGTTCTGAGCAGATGGGGCTCACGCTCTCCGAGGCCGAACTGCTCCGCGTGCGACTGCGCGGGCTGGGACTCGACGGCGCGCTGAGGGCCGACGACAGCAGCACCAACGCGGGCAGTGCCGGCGACGATAGTAGCAATAGTGCCTCCGCCGGCGCAGCGCGCAGCCTCGCGGTCGCGACCCACATGTTCGCGCTGCAGGGGCAAGACTGGAGATCATCAAAGTGGGCCATCGGGGTCCGTGCCCCAGGGCTCACCGCGGCAGACGTGACGGCGGCGCTGAACGACGGGAGCATCGTGCGGTCCTGGCCGATGCGCGGCACCGTCCATTTGGTGCCCGCAGCAGACATCGGCTGGATGCAGCAGCTCACCAACCCGCGCGTGCTCGCAGGCGCAGCCAGGCGTCGCGAGATCCTCGGCATGAGCGACCGAGTGCTTGAGCACGCAACGGAGGTCTCGCTCGCCGCTCTCGCAGGCGGCCGGAGCCTCGACCGCGCTGAGCTTGCCGAGGTCTGGACAGCTGCCGGAATCGACTGGCAACCGAACTGGCGCTACCACCTCATCTGGTGGCTGTGCCAGAACGGGCTCACCACGTTTGGCCCGGTGCCTGAAGCCGCGGCCGGGAGTGCTGATCCAGAACCGCGTCTCGTGCTCGCCGCTGAGTGGATCCCCCGGCCGCGCACCCTGAGCGGCGATGATGCCCTGCGCGAGTTCGCTGCCCGCTACGTGCGTGGCCGCGGGGCAGTCACTCGGAAGGACCTCGCGGCTTGGGCGCAGCTCCCGGCCGCCGCAGCGAGCCGCGGCCTCGCGCTCGCGGTCGAAGCCGGTCAGCTCGTTGAGGCGCGCCGCGCCGGCGTTTCCGGCACCGCTGGGGCGCTCTGGGTTGATCCGGATGCGCTCGAAGCCCTCGAGGCCGCAGCGCCCGCCGTTTCACACACCCGGGGCGAAGCGGGCGACTGGCAGCTCCTGCCCGCCTTCGACGAACACATCCTGGGCTTCCAAGACCGTTCTCCCCAGTTCGACGCCGCGCACCTCGGTCAGCTCGTGCCCGGGAAGAACGGCGTGTTCCTCGCCACCGTCGTCGCAGACGGCAGGACGGTCGGAACGTGGCGGCGCGACCCAAAACGCGACCTGCTCACCGTCACCCCGTTCTCGGGCGAGCGCATCGACCTCGAAGCCATCCGCCCCGCAAGCACCCGCTGGGCTGACTTCACCGGGCGGCCTCACCCCGACCTCGCCCTCGCCGTACCAGGTTCCTGACTGCGCCAAGCAACCGACTGCGCGCTGACAAGGGCACCCCCTTCCTGCAAGAGCACCCGATTTCTACGCGGAGGAATCGGGTGCTCTTGCAGGAAGGGGGTGCTTTCGCGGGCTCCCGCTGCCGCCACCGGCACCCGCGCACCGCGCCAGCACCGCGCCAGCACCGCGCCAGCACCGCGCCAGCACCGCGCCAGTGCACCAGCCATGAGAAGCTAGTGCAATGGAGCTTGCCCTTGTCGCAGTCGCCGCCGTCGTCGTGCTCGTCGGCGTGTCCCTCGTGAGCGGCCGGATCGGCATCGCCGCGCCGCTTGTCCTCGTCGTCGTCGGCATCGGGATCGGGTACCTCCCGTGGGTGCCACTCGTCGAGATCGACCCCGAGATCATCCTGCTCGGGATCCTCCCGCCGCTGCTGTACTCGGCCGCGATGAACGTGCCCTTCGTCGACTTCCGCAGAAACCTGCGCCCGGTCGCGGGGCTCTCCGTGCTGCTCGTGATCCTCTCGGCGCTGCTCGTCGGCTGGCTGCTGCACCTCGCGGTCCCCGCGCTCCCCTTCCCCGCCGCGGTCGCGCTCGGCGCGGTCATCAGCCCGCCCGACGCGGTCGCTGCAACCTCCATCGGCAAGCGGCTCGGTCTCCCCGAACGCATCGTCTCGATCCTCGAGGGCGAGAGCCTCGTGAACGACGCGACCTCGCTTGTGCTGCTGCGCACGGCCCTCGCGGCACTGTCCGGCAGCTTCGTGTTCTGGGAGGCGGCCGGGGCGTTCGCGTTCTCGGTCGTCGCGGCGATCGGCGTCGGGTTTCTCATGGGGTTCATCACCGTGTGGATCCGCGCGCGCCTCAACAACCCCGTGCACGACACGCTCGTCTCGTTCGTCGTGCCGTTCGTCGCGTTCATCCCGGCCGAGGTCATCGGCGCTTCGGGCGTACTCTCGGTCGTCGTCACCGGGCTCTACACCGGCTATCACTCGGTGCGCCGCTTCAGCGCAGTTGCGCGCACGAACGAGCGACTGAACTGGCGGACGGTGTCGTTCATCCTTGAAAACGGCGTCTTCCTCATCATGGGGCTGCAACTGCACGTGCTCGTGAACCAGGTCACCGATTCCGACTTCCACCTGGGGCACGTCGCCCTCATCGCGGGCGGTCTCGTGCTGCTGCTCATTGTCAGCCGGGCGCTGTTCGTCGTACCGCTCGTGTTCCTCATGCGCGGGGAGACCCGCAGGCGTCGGGCCAAGGGCGACGAGCTCGCCAGGCTCGAGGCAAAACTCGAGGCGAAGCTCGCGAAGAACGGGCGCGCGAACAACGAGCGAGCCAAGCGCCGCCTCCAGCTCATGAAGGATCGCGCGCAGGCCGACCTCGACCACGAGATCGAGCAGCAGCTGGGCTGGCGTGACGGCGTGGTGCTCACCTGGAGCGCGATGCGCGGCGTCGTGACGCTCGCGGCCGCGCAGTCAATCTCGACGGACGTGCCGTACCGGCCGCAGATCATCCTCATCGCGTTCCTCGTGGCGGTCGCGACGCTGCTGCTCCACGGGCTCACCCTGCCCGCGGTCATCAAGTGGCTGTGGCCGCGCGGCGTCAAGTCGGGCGTCGACAACACCGAGGTTGAGGCGCTCAGCCACGACCTCGTCGACGCGGGGCTCGAAGCGATCGACGACGAGCTCACGATCGAAACCGACGATCCCGATCGCATCATGACGCCCGACTCGATCGTGCAGCGCGCCAAGATCTCGACCAAGGCGGCGCTCGGCCCGCTCGCGCTGCGGTTCCACGAGACCGGCGCGGTACTCGTGCCGACCGCCGAAACCCCGGCCGAGTCGTACGTGCGGCTCACGCGGATCGCGCTTGAGGCTCAGCGGGCGACGCTGCTCGAGGAGCGGGCGATCGGGCGCTACAGCTCGAAGGCGCTCAGGGCCGCGGGGCTCGCGCTCGACGCACAGGAGGCCAGGCTCTCGCCGTTCACGGGTGAGTAGGCAGGCCCGGGCGCGACGAACCGATCTCGGGAGCCGCGCTGGGATCGTGCTCAGAAGACATGTCCTCAGCGAAGTCAGGAGTGATCGGCAGCACAAAGCCCCTGACCTCGCTGAGGTCATGGCATCTCGTCGCGCCTGATCGCTCGGGTGTGCACACTCAGTTGTGAGGAGCCGCTTTGGCGAAGCCGAGCCACACTACGCACTCGCAGCTGTGCAGGTCGTGATCCCCTCCGCTCGGGGGGATCAAATTTGCCTCAGGAATAGCGGCGCTCGGAGCTCGGCGCGCTACAGTGGGTGGCAGAACGCGCGACCTGTCGGTGATGATTGGATCTCTCAGCCCCGACATGTCGCGTTTTTGCGTTGACTGCGTGGCCGCCTGACCGGGGCCGGGTCCGTGGTTGCTCTTAGAACGTCGCTGCTGCACCGGGGCGGATCCACCGCTGGATCCACCCGCAGCCAGCACACACAGAAACGGAACACACGAGCATGGCACAGCCCGCCACCTCAGGAACCACCGACGAACTCGAGCGCGGCCTCTCAAACCGGCACCTGCAGCTCATCGCCATCGGCGGCGCGATCGGCACCGGGCTGTTCCTTGGCTCGGGCAAGGTCATCAGCCTCACGGGCCCCTCGGTGCTGTTCATCTACGCGGTCATCGGCTGCATGATGTTCCTGCTCATGCGGGCACTCGGCGAGCTACTGCTGTCAAACCTCAACTACAAGACGTTCGGTGATATCGCGAAGGATCTCATCGGCCCGTGGGCAGGCTTCTTCGTCTCGTGGACGTACTGGGTGACGTGGATCGTCATCTGCATCGCCGACATCATCGCGATCACGAGCTACGTCGCATACATCAACGCCGACATTCCGAACTGGGTGCCGGCGCTCATCACCGCCGTCGTACTCGTGCTGCTCAACCTGCAGCCCGTGAAGTTCTTCGGCGAGTTCGAGTTCTGGTTCTCGCTCGTGAAGATCGTCGCGATCCTCGCGCTGATTGTGACGGGCGTGATCCTCCTCGTCACCGGCTTCGAGAACCCCGACACGGGCACGCGCTCGACACTCACCCACCTGTGGGATCACGGCGGCATGTTCCCGTTCGGCGCGACCGGCTTCCTCCTCGGCTTCCAGCTCGGGATCTTCTCATTCATCGGCGTCGAGCTCGTCGGCACCGCGGCCGCAGAGACCAAGGACCCGAAGCGTAACCTCCCCCGCGCCATCAACTCGATCGTGGTGCGCGTGCTCATCTTCTACATCGGGGCGCTCACCGTGATCATGGCGGTGACCCCGTGGGACAAGCTCGACCCCGAGCTCAGCCCCTTCGTCACCACGTTCGCGTACGCGGGCTTCAGCGCGGCGGCGTTCGCGATCAATCTCGTGGTGCTCACGTCGGCGGCATCGAGCGCGAACTCAGGCTTCTACTCGGGCACGCGCATGATGCACTCGCTCGCACGCGACGGCCACGCCCCGCGCGGCTTCGCCCTCACAGACTCGCGGGGCGTTCCGCGCCGTGCGGTGTTCTTCTCGACGGTGTTCGTGCTGTCGGCGGTACCGATCCTGCTGCTCGGCGACAGCGTCATCGAGGCATTCACGTTTGTGACCTCGGTCGCGTCGACGTTCATCCTGTTCGTGTGGAGCATGATCGCGGTCGC
This sequence comes from Leucobacter sp. BZR 635, assembly GCF_048061935.2. Lineage (NCBI taxonomy): Bacteria > Bacillati > Actinomycetota > Actinomycetes > Micrococcales > Microbacteriaceae > Leucobacter > Leucobacter sp. BZR 635. Next base: position 8,216 of record NZ_JBLUNZ020000015.1, read on the forward strand.
GTTCATTCGGTACCTGCGACTGTACCCGGAGCGGCACGCCGCTTCCTCGTTCCGCACCCCGCTTGCACGCTTCACGCCGTGGGCTGTGCTCGCGTTCTTCGCGTTCATCCTCGTCACGCTGTTCCTCGCTGAAGACACGCGGCTGCCGCTGATGTTTACGCCGATCTGGTTCGTGTTGCTCGCCGTGCTCTGGCAGTTCACGAAGCGGCGGCTCGTGCGCCAAGGGCAGCCGCTCACCGCTGCCGTCGACATTCCTGAGCTCGCTGACAGCGCGGACGGCGTCGAGCAGTAGGAAAGTAGCGAAAGTAGCGAGCAGCCCGCGCGCTACAGGATCTCGATGCCGGCGGCGGCGAGTTCCTTGATCGCGGCGACCGACGTGTCCGGGGCCACCCCCGCGATGAGATCGCCGCGCACGCGCACGCGCATGCCGAGCTCCTGCGCGTCAAGCGCTGAGGCGCGCACGCAGTAGTCAGTCGCGATCCCAACAACGTCGAGCTCGGTGACGCCGGCCTCGCCGAGCACCTCGGCGAGCGTGCGGTCGTCGCCGGCGACACCCTCGAAGGCCGAGTAGGCCGGTTCGCCCATGCCCTTGCGAATGTGGACGTCGATGCGGTCGATGTCGAGCGCGGGGTGGTACTGCGCGCCCATGGTCCCGCTCACGCAGTGCGCGGGCCAGGTGCCTGCGAAATCAGGATCGGTGCCAGGTGCCGCGAAGTGCCCACCGTTATCGCCATCGGGATCATGCCAGTCACGCGAGGCGACCACGAGCGCGTACTGTTCGGCGGCACGCTCGTCCCGCAAGAGCTTGGTCACGCCCTTCGCAATCGCGGTTCCGCCGGCAACTCCGAGGGCGCCGCCCTCCGTGAAGTCGTTCTGCACATCAACAATCAGTAGCGCACGGGACACGGTGATCCACCCCTTACATCTCCGCCAGATCGGCGACGGTTCGTGTGTGACTGGCCTGCGGCGATCAGCCTCGACCAGTCACCAGCCTACGCCGCCGGGCTGAGGAAGCGGCTTAGGCCTGGCGCACCGGGTTCTGGTGGTGGCTGAAGACGATGCTCGTGCGCGTCGAGGAGACCGCGGGGTGCGCTGAGAGGTGCTCCATCACGAAATCGCGGACGTGGTCGGAGTCGCGCGCGGCGAGGTGGATGATGAAGTCCTCGACACCGCCGAGGAAGAACAGCTGCATAACCTCGGGGAGGGATCGCAGCTCGTCGCTCATCTCAGCGATCCGCTGCCGCGCACCGGATCGGACGGTGACGCTCACGAGCACCTGCAGGTCGAGCCCCATCGCGCGCGGATCGACCGCCGCGGTGAAGCCAGTGATGACCCGGCGCGACACGAGGTTGCGCACCCGAGCGATGCAGGTCGAGGCCGCGACTCCGACACGCTCGGCGAGTTCTGCGTTCGTCATTCGGCCATTTGCCTGAAGTTCTTCCATGATCTTGCGGTCGACGGCGTCAAGATCGCTTTCGGGGCGCAGATTCTTCGATTCCATGCGTGAATTCCCTCTTCTGCTTCGTGCGAGACATGCCCCGCAACTGATTCCGCAGAGAATTCACCAATTCTCTGCGGATATCGAATATACTTCAATCCTATCGCGTCACATCCGTGGTTTCGACCCCCTTTTGGGGGGAAGCCCGCCGGATCGCGCGGTGCATACACACACCCGTTACGCATTTATTTGGAGAAGATCATGCGCGTCGGTATTCCCACCGAAATCAAGAACAACGAGAACCGCGTCGCCATCACGCAGGCGGGCGTCTTCGAGCTCAAGCAGCGCGGCCACGAGGTTCTCGTGCAGGCTGGCGCTGGCCTCGGCTCAGCGATCACCGACGACGAGTACGTTGCCGCTGGCGCGACCATCGTCCCCTCGGCCGACCAGGTGTGGGCTGACAGCGACATGATCCTCAAGGTCAAGGAGCCGATCCCCTCCGAGTACAGCAAGATGCGTAAGGGCCAGGTGCTCTTCACCTACCTGCACCTCGCAGCTGACAAGACCCTCTCCGAGGCAGTCGTCGAGTCGGGCATCACCGCAATCGCATACGAGACCGTGCAGCTCGCGAACCGCGGACTCCCGCTCCTCGCCCCCATGTCCGAGGTCGCAGGTCGCCTCTCGGTCCAGGTCGGCGCTTACTCGCTGATGAAGGCAAACGGCGGCCGCGGCATCCTCCTCGGCGGCGTCACCGCGACCCGTCGCGGCAAGGTCGTCGTCATCGGCGGCGGCGCAGCAGGCGAGCAGGCAGCACGCATCGCGTACGGCATGGGCGCAGAGGTCACCGTCATCGACATCTTCATCCCCCGCCTCAAGCAGCTCGAGGACGAGTTCAACGGTCGCATCCAGACCCGCACCTCGAACAAGCACAACATCACCGAGGCACTCAAGGAAGCCGATCTCGTCATCGGCTCGGTCCTCATCCCGGGCGAGAAGGCACCCAAGCTCGTCACCGACGAGATGGTTGCGCAGATGAAGCCGGGCTCCGTGCTCGTCGACATCGCGATCGACCAGGGCGGCTGCTTCGAGAACTCGCGCCCGACCACGCACGACGATCCCACCTTCCCGGTGCACAACTCGATCTACTACTGCGTGGCGAACATGCCCGGCGCGGTCCCCGAGACCTCGACCGCAGCACTCACCAACGCAACCCTCCCCTACGTCGTCGCACTCGCCGACAAGGGCTGGGTCAAGGCACTCTCGGCAGACGAGGCACTCGCGAAGGGCCTCAACGCACACGACGGTGTTGTGACCTTCAAGGGCGTCGTAGACGCGTTCCCCGAGCTGCCCTTCAAGGCAGTCGACGAGGTACTCGCAGCAAACGCGTAAGCGCGGCGCGCGCACCTCGCGCGCACCTCGCGCGCACCCAACAGGAGTACGCTAGATCCCATGGATCTTAAGTTCACCTTCGGAGGGGCGTCACCTGATCAGCACGATCACGGTGGCGCCCCTTCGGGCATTCCGCTCCCCTTCGCGGGCGTCGCCTCGACCCCGGTTTCCTCCTCGAGCGAGCTCGACGTGTTCGTGCGACTCGTGAGCTCACCAGAAGGATCGACCGCTATCGCCGAGGTCGTCACCGGCGACGGCGTGACCTACACCCGCAGCGAGGTTGAGCTCAAGCGCCCGCGCGGCGTTGGCGGCCCGCTTCCCGTCGACTCGGGCGAGATCGTCGATCCGGCAGACACCGACGCACTCATGCGCGCGGTGCGCTCAGCCATCTCCCGGGCAATCGCGGGCCTCGAGGGCCCGCTCGCACAGGCGATCACCTCGATCGAGGTTGACGTCCCCGGGGCCGCCGCAGTGGTTGCGGCGCTCGGCGCGGGCCCCGGCCCACTCGGCGACCGCACGGTCGCCGGCACCGTCACCGAAGCGCTCCAGGCCCGCTTCGGCGTCAACGTCGGGACCCCGATCCGCGTGAAGTAGGCTCCGCGTCGCGCGTCTGCGGTAGCCGGAACCGGTGCGGACGCCGGGATCGGAGCAGGACCGGTGTGGGCGCAAGTACGGGTGCAGGTACAGGACCGGTGCAGGTGCGAGTGCCGGCACCTCGCAGGGAGTCCTACCTCGCATCCTGACCTCCCCGATTAATCCAGAACGACCCTTGCGCGGGCCGTAAACAGGGTGGAATAGATTAATCGGGGCCTCAGAGTTCGGGGGCGTCCCAGCCAGGGGGAAGCCGCAACGCTGCCCGGCATCACCCGGCATCACCCGGCATCACCCGGCGCGCACGGCGGCCCCTCGCTGATTGGTTGCCTGAGTGGCCCCGCGCGCGGGGGCCTACCCCTGTTGGAAGCGGATGATCCTGTCGAGAGCCTCCGCGACCGCGGGCTCGCCCGCTGCATACGAGAGCCGCACGGCGCGGTGCCCGGCGACGGGGTCGAAGTCGCCACCTGGCACCACAGCAACGTTCGCCCCTTCGAGCAGCGCACGCGCGTAGCTTGAGGAGTCGGCGTAGCGTTCGAGCTGCGGGCCGAGCTCCGAGTAGTAGTAGAACGCCCCGTCTGACGGTGCAGCGGCGCCCCAGTTGAGTGAGGGTGCAGCGTCAAGAATGAGGGCGCGGGCCTTCGCGAAGCTCTCGACCACGCGGTCGCGCTCGGCATAGGCTTCCGCTGAGAAGGAGCGCATCGCGAGCTCCTGCGCGGGCGCGGGCGGCGACAGCGCGAAGTTCGAGGCGAGCGCCTCGAAGGGCGCGAGCAGGTCCTCGGGCAGCAGCGCCCAGCCGAGCCGCCAGCCCGTCATGCCCCAGTACTTCGAGAACGAGTTGATGACGATCGCATCCGGGTTGAGTTCGACGGCGCTCACGCCGCGCTGATCGGGGCCCGCCTCTGCGTACGAGATGCCGTGGTAGATCTCGTCGCTGATGAAGCGCGCACCGTGTCGTGTGCACCAATCAACGAGCGCCTGGAGCTCGGCGCGGCCGAGCATCGTGCCGGTCGGGTTCGCGGGCGACGCGACGATGAGCCCCGCGAGGTCGCCGTGTTCCCGCACCGCGGTGTCGAGAAGTTCCGGCGTGGGCTGGTACCGGGTGTCGGGGCCGGTCGCGATCTCGATAACCTCGACGCCGAGCGCCGCAAGGATGTTCTTGTACGCAGGGTAGCCGGGGCTCACGAGCGCGACGCGGTCACCCGGGTCGAATGCGGCGAGGAAGACGAGCTGGAACGCGCCCGAGGATCCCGTGGTCACGGCAACGCGTGCAGGATCGACCTCGACGCCGTACCACTCGCGGTAGTGCCCGGCGATCGCCTCGCGCAGCGGCGTGGTGCCGAGGGGGCACGTGTAGCCCGCGGGCTGGAGCGTGCCGGGCGCAGGTCGCGCGCTCGGCTCTCCCGCGCACAACGAGACGACGTCATGGCCGGCGTGGCGGCGGCGGGCGACCTCGTCGGTGATCTGCATGACCTCGAACACGGGGATCTCGGAGCGGCGCGACGCCCCGCGCATCGGGGTGGCGAGCGACGGGGAGCCTGCTGGGCCCGCCCCAACCTCGCCGCCTGTCTGCCTCACGGTGTCGGGCACCTCGGCGAGCGGCTTCGGGTCGAGCTGGATCGACGGCGGAGTCTTGAACGGGCCTGGAACCTTTACCATGACTCCACGTTACCCGCGCTCGGTGAGTCGAAGATAGCCCGAGAGTGCGGCGAGTCCCTCGGCCGAGGTCGGCAGCCCGTCGCCGAGGCCCGGTGCGGAGAAGAGAAAGCTCGACCACTGCGCCCGGCTGATCGCCACGTTCAGGCGGTTTCGCATGAGCAGGAACTCGAGCCCACGCGGCACGTCTTCTGGGCTGGACGCGGCAAGCGTCACGAGCGAGATAGCAGCCTCCTGTCCCTGGAAACGGTCGACGGTGCCGACGCGGACTGCGCCGAAGCCCGCGGCAGCGAGTGCCTCGGAGACGCATTCGACCTGCGCGTTGTAGGCGGCAACGACGATGATGTCGCGCTCGGTGAGGGCACGTTCGACGGAGCCCCCGGCGCTGTCATGTTCGCGGATCCACGCGCCAGAGGCCCCGTCGCGCTGCCCGCCGGCACCCAGGATCTCGAGCACCTTCGACACGACCGCCGCCGCTTCCTCGGGCGAACTGGTGGAGTTTCCGTAGTGTTCGACAGGCTGCCAGTGCAGCCCTGCGGCCCCGGCCCCGGAAACCGCGCGCGCTGCGGTGCTCGGGTGCGCGTGCAGCCTGCCCGCGTACGAGAGCTCGGAGACGACGTCGGCGAGCGCCGGGTGCATGCGCCGGGTCTCGGCGAGGAAGTAGCCGAGTGCCTCCGGCATAGTCTCGCGCGAGTCGAGCAGCCACGAGAGCGCCGCCTGGTCGACGGGTTCGGGGTGGGAACCCTGCGAAACTTGCGGGAGCTGCTGCTGGTCACCGAGCAGCAGCAACCGGGTCGCCGCGACCGACGCCGCGATCGTGGGTGCGAGCGAGAACTGTCCCGCCTCGTCGATAACGAGCAGGTCGAGGCTCCTGCGCGCGAAGCGCCCCTCGTTCGAGAAGTCCCAGGCGGTGCCGCCGATCACGGCTCCCCGGCCGGCGAGGCCCTCGATGTAGCGGGCGTGGCCGTCGCGGCCGAGCACCGTGTAGCCGGGCTGCTCGGAGCCTGCGGCGACCGATCCGCCCTGTGGCACCTTCGCGACAAGCCGCGGATCCAGGCCCGCAGACACGACCCCCTCGAGCACGTTCTCGACGACCTTATGCGACTGCGCGACGACGCCGATGCGCCAGCCGTCACGCTCGACGAGCTGCCTGATGACGCGGGCCGCGAGATAGGTTTTGCCCGTGCCAGGCGGGCCCTGCACGGCGAGCGCCGCGTGGTCGAGTTCGCGGAGGCTCGCGAGCACGGCGCCAATCATCCGGGCGTCCTCGCTGCCGCCGACTGCGAGGGCCTCGTCCGAGTCAGGGCGCACGAGTCCATCGCGCCCCGTGAGCCGGGGTTCGGCACGGGTGAGGAGCTCGTAGACCGGGTCGCGGAACTCGGTTCCGAGCTGCGCGGCCGTGACGAGCGCGCTGCCCCACTCCTCGATCGCGCCTTTCTGTCGCCCTGCGGGCGGCGGCGGTCCGGGGGTCACCGCGACGGGCAGCCTGTCGAAGGGTGCCGCGTCGTTCGGCAGCTTCTCCTCGATCGTCACTCCGTCGGCGTGCCGCTCGATGATGTCCACCTGCCTCGCACCGCGAGCGCCAGGCGCGCCGCCCCACTGCGGGAACGGCGCGGGATAGTCGTACAGCGCGAACATCTGCGTTCCCGGCTTCAGCGAGCTGCCTGGCGCGACGGTGCCGCGCAGCCGCACACGCCTGCGCTCGATGCGGGCACGCGGCGGCTTGTGCCAGTCCTCGAGCACCCAGCTTGCGGCAGCTTCGACGAGCACGACATCGCGGGTGTCCGCCCACTCCTCGACGGGGTCGACGAGCCTGGCGAAGTGCGCCCACCAGAACGACTTCTGTTCGCGCTGGTGGTAGTCGATCGCGCTCGCGGCGAGCTTCAGCGCGGTGCGCGACGCGGGATCCTCCGCGCGCTCCGCCTGCTCGAGCAACTGCTCACCGACGCGACTGAGCTCGACCGGGCGCTCGTCGCTCGGCGGCAGCAGCTCAGGCGCGACGGGTTCGATACCGTGCTCGCGGGCGATGCCGAGCAGCCAGTCGCGCAGCCTGAGCGTGGAGACGCAGTCGTAACGGTTGTAGTCGGCGATGTCGTCAAGGCGACGCTGGCCCTCGGCGCGCGCCGCGCTTTCGCTGGATCGCAGCTGCTCGCTCGCCTCCGCGTACTCGACGACGGACTGGGATCCGCTCACGACGCCATCCTCCGCGCGGACCTCGGCTCCCATGTAGAGCGGCTCAAGCTTCTTGATCGAGTACGAGCGGGAGCCAACGCGCAGCGCCTGCTTCACGATCGGATACAGGTCGACGAGCACGTGCTCGCGGAGCAGCTGATCCACCTCGGCCTCGCAGACGCCGTGGCGTGCGGCAATCGACAGCAGGTGCGTGCGCTCGTAGCTTGCGTAGTGGTAGATCCGCAGTCCCGGGTAGGCCCGGCGTCGCTCGGTGACAAGCTCGATGAAGCGTTCGAGCGCGGCCTTCTCCTCCGCGAGCGAGTGCGCCCAGATCGCGGTGAACTGCTCGTGCTCGTCGACCATGCCGAAGAGATAGTCGAGGTTCCACTTCGCGGTACCTGCTTCGTCGGTCTCGCGGTAGAACGGGTCGCCCTCGAAGTCGAAGAACAGGTCGCCTGGGTTCGGCTGCGGGAGCGCTGCGAGCGTCGCGGGGGCGACAACGCGCACGCTCGGCTGCGGCACCGATCCACCAGGCGCGCCCGCCGCGGCGGCCTCGCTCTCGACCTGCACGGCGGCCTGCAGCGCGACGCGCTCAAGCACGGTGCCGGTAAGGCCCGGGAGCGAGAGCGCGCCGCGTTCGATCTCGGGGAGGGCGGCGGCGACCGCATCGATGGTCTCGAGGCCTGCGGACACGAGCGCCGCGCGCTGCCTGGGGTAGAGCCCGGCGATGAGCAGCGGGTCGCGCGTGCGCTGGATCTCGGGCTCGCACACCTCGCAGCGCCCGCACGCTGCGATGCCGGGCTCGCCCCAGGCAATCGCCGCGGCGCTCGAGCGCTGTCCGTCCGCTCCGGTCGCAGCGAATCGGGTGAGCAGGATCTCGTGCAAGCGCGCACGCCGCCTGCGGAACACCGGGGCGATGTCTGCGATCTTGTGCGTCGTGCGCTCACCCGAGCCGAGGATGAGCGTTGCCTCGCCGGCGACAGGCACCCCGATACGCTCGAGCTGCTCCGCGTACGCGGCGAGCTGCATGAGCGCGGTCACCTTCGCGCGGCGGGCAAGCTTCGTGTCCTGCACCTCGTAGGTGCCATCATCGCGCAGCTCGAGGAAGTCTGCGAAGCCGAGGAACGCAATCGCGGGCTCGGCAGTTCCGGGCGCGGGCGCACGCTGTGCGGGATCAAAGAACGTCGCTTGGAAGACAATCTTCGCCTGGCCGCGCAGGGCCGCGAGGGTTTCAGCGGCGACCTCGCCGAGCGCCTCCGGGGTCATTGCATCTGGCCGGCGAATCTCGACAACCCCACCGGGTGCCCCGAGCGTGCCCTCACCGAACTGCTCTCGTAGTTCGCCGAGCACCCGATCCTCATGCTCGTCACCGAGGCTCCCAGCGCGCGCGAGCATCGCGTCGTCGTCGAGGGGCACCTCGACCGGGCGACCGAGCTTCGCGTCGACGCGGCGCAGAAACGCGAACTCGCACATGCTCGCGGCGGTGAGGTCGCTCGCGCTGGTGACGAGCAGCGGGCCAGCCTCGGTTTCTCGTACGAACATCACGTCTCTTTCGGTTCCTGGATCCGCAGCTGCCGATCCGCACCTCCGACGCTACCGCGCACCACCGACAGTGAGGCGCAGCTACATCCGCGCGTCCACAGCAGTCGCCAAGTAGACTGGCAGGACCGGGGGAAATCCCCCATGACATATACCAACGCAGGAAGTACATAACACCGCGTGACCACTCAGACTTTCGCCGATCTCGGCGTGCCCGCTCCCATTGCCCATGCGCTCGAAAAGAACGGGAAGACAGAGCCCTTCCCCATTCAGCGCGACACCCTCCCCGACACCCTGAAGGGGCGCGACGTTCTCGGCCGCGGCCGCACGGGCTCGGGTAAGACCATCGCGTTCGGCATCCCGATCGCCGCCAATCTCGCTGGAGGTGAAGCTGGCATCGCTGCCGGTGAGGCCGCGAAGAAGCGCCGGCCCTCACGCCCCCGCGCAATCATCCTCGCTCCGACCCGCGAGCTCGTCACTCAGATCGCTGAGACCCTGAAGATGCTCGCCGACCCCGTCGGCCTGAAGGTGACGACAATCTTCGGTGGCGTGCCGCAGCGCCGCCAGGAGGCCGCGCTCGAGGCAGGCGTCGATATCGTCGTCGCAGCCCCAGGCCGCCTTGACGACCTGCTCAAGCAGGGCGTCATCTCGCTCGACGGCGTTGAGATCACCGTGCTCGACGAGGCCGACCATATGGCTGACATGGGGTTCCTCCCCGTCGTCACGCGCATCATGAACAAGACCCCGCAGCAGGGCCAGCGCCTGCTCTTCAGCGCGACGCTTGATAACGGCGTCGACAACATCGTGAAGAAGTACCTGCACGACCCCGTGCGGCACTCCGTCGACTCGGCAGAGTCGCCCGTGCCGCAGCTCACGCACCACATCTTTGAGGTGTCGGGCAAGGGACCGAAGGATGCGCTCATCGAGGCGCTCGCGAGCGGCACGACCCGCCGCATCATGTTCACGCGCATGAAGCACCAGGCGAAGAAGCTCGCCAAGCAGCTCACCGCCGCGGGCATCCCCGCGGTCGAGCTGCAGGGCAACCTCTCGCAGAACGCGCGCGACCGCAACCTCGCAGAGTTCGTCTCCGGCGAGGCACTCGTGCTCGTCGCGACCGACGTCGCCGCCCGCGGCGTGCACGTCGACGGTGTGGATCTCGTTGTGCACATCGATCCGCCCGTCGAGCACAAGGCATACCTGCACCGCTCAGGCCGCACCGCGCGTGCGGGCAATGAGGGCGACGTCGTCACGATCGTGCTCCCCGAGCAGCGCAGCGAGATGCGCCAGCTCATGCGCGCCGCCAAAATCAACGTGACGCCGCTCCAGGTGAACCCGATGGCAAAGTCAGTCGACCGGGAGGTCCTCGACCTCATCGGCGAGGTCGCGCCCCGGCAGGATCCCAAGGCGATCGAGGCACGGCGTGCCGAGGCGCAGGCAGCCCAGCAGCGCGCAGCCGGGCACAACCCGGCCGGCGCCGGATCGTCGACCGGTGCGAACGCGAAGCGCAAGCGCTCGCGCGGCGGCAGCGGTGGCGGACGCGGCGGCCAGGGTGCCGGCGGTGGCCAGGGATCGCAGGGCGGCCAGCGCTCGGGTGGTTCTGGCGGCGGACGCGGTGGCCAGGGCGGCGGACGTCCGGGCGGCCAGGGCGGCTCAGGCGGCCAGCGCTCCGGCGGCGGTCAGGGCGGCCAGCGCCGTCAGGGTGGCGGCCAGGGTGGCGGGCGCCGCAGCGCCTAGCGCTTCGTTCCCCGCACGCAACGTGTGATCAGCGGCTCCCCGGCAAGTTTTCGCTTGCCGGGGAGCCGCGCTCGGTTACCCGAGAATTTCAGCGACGGGGCGTGCGAGCCGGATCACGAGGCTTGCTCCTCGATACAGCAGGCGCAGCACTCTCCCCTCCCGGTGAGTCCGTGACTTCGCTTTGCGAGTCCTCGACTCGAGCAGGCTGTTGCTGCAGGGGCACTTTGCTGTGCTGGGCGGGCCGCGCGCGAGTTACGCCGCCCCGCGCTCCTGCCGGCGAATCTTCCCCGCCCGCGCGAACCAGGCCACGGCGAACGACAGCACGAGCGCGAAGAAGACGCCGAGGTTCGCTCCCGCCCACTCCCCGTCCTTGCCACCCACGAGGCCGAGGAAGTAGCCCTGCCAGTTGTTCCAGGGCGCGTCGGCGGCGAACCCATTGGTGACGAAGCCCCAGCCAATCACGGACGCGACCGCGAAGATCCCGACCGAAGTCCAGTCCCACGCGCCGTAGCGACCCTTCGCGTCGAAGAGCGCGACCTCATCGTAGTCGCGTTTGCGCCGCAAAATGTCGGCAATGAGGATGCCAGCCCAGGCGGCGAGCGGCACGCCGAGCGTGATGAGGAAGCTCTGGAACGGCCCGAGGAAGCCTTCGGCGAAGAACACGACCCAGATGGTGCCGAGAGTGAGGATGATCCCGTCGATGCCGGCCGCGGCGGGGCGCGGGATGCGGATCCCCAAGCTCAGCAGCGTCAGCCCCGACGAGTAGATACCGAGCACCGCGCCCGACACGAGCGCGAGCACCGCGGTGAGCAGGAACGGGATGAGCACCCACACCGGCAGCAGCGTCGCGAGGGCGCCGATCGGGTCGTTCCCGACGGCATTCATGAGTTCCTCGTCGCTGCCAGCGAGCAGCAGGCCGAAGATCACGAGGATCACCGGGGCGAGCGCGCCGCCAATCGTGTTCCAGAGCACAATCGAGCCGTCTGAGGCGTCTCGCCGCTGGTACCTGGACCAGTCGGCGGCGATGTTGATCCAGCCGAGACCGAAGCCCGTCATCACCATGACGAGCGCGCCGACGACCTGGCCCGTGCTCCCCGCGGGGATCGCCATGACCGCCGCGAGATCGATGTGCGGCACGGCGAGAACGATGTAGAGGATCGTGACCGCGCCCGTGATCCACGTGAGGATCGATTGCATCTTCATGATCGCGTGATACCCGAGCACCGAGGCAATGACGATGAGTGCGGCGACGACGAGCGTCGCGATGAGCTTCACCGCGGTGCCGCCGTCGCCGCCCAGCTGGGTGATGACGGTCGCGGTCGCGAGCAGCGCCATGATCGCGAGGAACGTCTCCCACCCGATCGAGGTCAGCCACGAGATGATGCCCGGCACTTTCTGCCCGTGCACGCCGAAGGCCGCGCGCGACAACACCATCGTCGGTGCGGAGCCCCGCTTGCCGGCGATCGCGATGAGCCCGCAGAGGAAGAAGGAGACCACAATGCCAACGGCCGAGACGATCGTCGCCTGCCAGAACGAGATCCCGAATCCGAGCACGAAGGATCCGTACGACATGCCGAACACCGACACGTTCGCGGCGAACCACGGCCAGAACAGGTCGCGTGGCCTCGCCGTGCGCGCCGACTCGGGAACAATCTCGATGCCGGTGCGCTCGATGAGCGATCCTGCGGGTACGTCGTTGGACACGGTGGCCTCCCTATGTTGCGTGAAGTTTAGCCCGCGAGCTCGCCGCGCATCACAGCCTGCAGCGTGTCGAGCCGGGTCACGCCAAGCCCCAGCGCATCGCGGTGGAAGTCGCGAATATCGAAGGATCCGCCGCCCTGCTCCGCACGGGCCTTCGCCTCGTCGCGCAGGCCCTCCCAGATGCGCTGCCCGATCTTGTACGACGGTGCCTGCCCGGCCCAGCCGAGGTAGCGGAGCACCTCGAAGCGCACGAAGCTGTCGTTCATGTTCACGTTTTCGGCCATGAATTCGAAGGCGTAGTCGCCGTCCCAGACTCCGCCGCCGTCGGGCCGCTGCTTGCCGAGGTGCACGCCGATGTCGAGCACGACGCGGGCCGCGCGCATGCGCTGGCCGTCGAGCATGCCGAGGCGATCCGCCGGATCATCGAGGTAGCCGAGTTGCTCCATGAGTCGCTCGGCATACAGCGCCCAGCCCTCCGCGTTGCCTGAAGAGCCGGCGAGCTGCCTGCGCCACTCGTTCAGCGTGCCGCTGTTCACGACGGCCTGCCCGATCTGCAGGTGGTGACCCGGGACACCCTCGTGGTAGACGGTCGTGAGCTCGCGCCACGTGTCAAACTCGGTGACTCCCTCGGGCACCGACCACCACATGCGGCCGGGCCGCGAGAAGTCGCTCGACGGGCCGGTGTAGTAGATCCCGCCCTCCTGCGTCGGCGCGATCATGCACTCGAGCGTGCGGATCTCGGCGGGGATATCGAACTGCGTCTCCCCCAGCTCGGCGACCGCGCGGTCGCTTGTCTCCTGCATCCAGCGCTGCAGCGCGTCGGTGCCGTGGAGCTTGCGCGCCGGATCCCGCTCGAGATGCGCGATGGCGTCGGCCACGATCCCCTTGCGCGGGGCCTCGCCGAGGATCTCACCGGCGATCCGCTCCTGCTCACTGACCATGCGCGCGAGCTCTTCGATGCCCCACTCGTAAGTCTCGTCAAGGTCGACCTTCGCGCCGAGGAACACCTCGGAGGCGAGCTCGTAGCGCTCACGCCCGAATGCGTCCTGCTCGGTCGCGTGCGCTGAGAGATGCGTGTCGAGGAAGTTCGCGAGGTCCGCGTATGCGGTCGAAGCCTCGCCGGCGGCGCGCTCGAGATCCTTTTGGAGCGAACCGGGCGCAACTTCGCGCCCGCGCTCCGCGAGCTCGGCGAAGAACCCCTTCGAGGGCTCGCTGGCCGCGGCCGCTCCCCCGCGCGGCTGAATCAGCGGCGACATGCCCGCGGTGCGGCGCAGCTGGGCGGCGACCTCGCGCACCTGGCGGATCGACGGGACGAGGCCTCGTTCGATACCCGCGTCGAGCGATGCCTGGTAGGAGCGCATCGCCTCGGGCACCGCCGCCATGCGCGCGGCAATGTTCGCCCAGTCACCCTCGGTGTCGCTCGGCATGATGTCAAAGACGTCGCGCACCTGCTGGCTCGGCGACTCGATGACATTCAGATTGCGCAGGCCCTCTCCCGACTCGTGCAGCGAGAGCGAGAGCTCAAGCTCCGCGGCGAGATCCTGCTGGGTGACCCGGTCCACTTCGTCGACTGCCGTCGTCGCTCGGAGAGTGGTGAGGGTGTCGCGCCTGGACTGGGCGAGCTCGTCGGCGCCGGCCGGCGAGAAGTCAGGGAGCTGCGCGTGTGCGCGCTCCCGACCGATGTAGGTTCCGATAATCGGATCGTGCTGGGTGAGCGTATCGACCCACTCTTCAGCGATGCGATCAATGGCGGTAAATTCGCGTTCGACACTCATATCTTCAGCATAGCCACGCGGCGGGCAGAAATAGGGCAGAATAGGAGGGTGCGCTGCACGTAGCCGCGCGCTCACAGATTTCTGAGGAGACACAGTGAAGATCCGCACCCGTATCGCCACCGCCGTGACCGTCGCGCTCGCAACCGTGCTGGTTGGCGCGCCCGCGTTCGCGTCGGAGGGCGTCGAAAAGGTCGACACCCTCGCACAGTTCTCGTCGGCCGGTCAGCCGGTTGACGTCGTCGCGATCTCGATCGTTGGCGTGGTGCTGCTCGGCATTGTGCTGATCACCTCGACGCTGCTCGGCAACCTCTTCGAGAAGAACAAGAAGCAGGCCTAGCTCTCACTTCGAAACGGGCGGGTGTGGCAATTGCCACACCCGCCCGTTTTGCGTACCCGTTTCAGTGGACGCTGCCACACCTGGCTCTGCCCAGCCCAGCCTGCCCTGCCCAGCCTCGCCCATCGCATCGGCGCTCAACAGCCATGACCTCAGCGAAGTCATGAGCGTTTTACCGTCTTTTACTCCTGATCTCGCTGACTACCCATGACCTCAGCGCTGTTGTGGGGGCTGGCGGGGGCAGGCCGGGGCGGCGCACAGCGCACAGCACAGAACACAGAGCCCCTGCCGGCAGCCACAGGGGCTGCCGGTAGGGGCCTCGGCAAGGCAACGCGCAGAAGGGCTAGTTTGCGCTCGCAGTCAGCGGGTCACGCACGACGCGGAACGTCGCGACCAGTGGATCCACCGCGCCGCGCACGTACCCGGTCGGCGACGAGGCCACGGCCTGCAGGAACGTGACGGTCTCCTCGGTGATCTCCTCGCCCGGAACCAGGTTCGGGATGCCGGGAGGGTACGCCGCGAGGGTGTCGGCTGAGATCTGTCCGATCGCCTGATGCGCGGTCATCACGACGCTCTCGGCAAAGAACGCGGCACGCGGCAGCATGCGCAGCGTTCCGGCCTCGGGCAGCTCGGGGAAAGCGACGAGCTCGCTCGGCCCACCGTTGCCCGCCTGCGACTCGGCGACCACTGCCTCAAGCCCAGCCATCACGCGATCGAGGTCAGGCGTCGCAAGTGCACCGATGACGGCCACGATCGTCGTCGCGGTCGACATCTCAAAGTAGATGCCGTGGTCCGAGATCAGCCGGTCGCGCACCCAGTGTCCGCTGCGCCCGAGGCGCGACACATCGATCGGGATCCGCAGCGGGTCGACGCTCACGATGTCGGGGAACTCCCCAAAGTCATCACTGATCACCGAGAAGTGCTCGCTGGCCCGCAGCCGCTCACGCATCTCCTCGGCAATCTCAATCGAACGACCGATCTGCTCCTTGCCGTTCATGAGCGCGTGCCGGGCGGTGTCGAGCGAGCCCATGAGCAGCGCGCTCGCGGAGGTCGACGCGGTCATCGTGTACGAGCGGTTGACGAGCGTCTCGAGGCGATCGGCGAACTCGGTCTCACCGAGGTGCAGCATCGCCGACTGGGTGAAGGAGCCGGCGAGCTTGTGGGTGCTCGAGATCACGAGGTCTGCGCCGAGGCGCACGGGCGACTCGGGAAGGTCCTCGTGGAAGCCGAAGTGCGCGCCCCACGCGCCGTCGACGATGAGCGCGGCACCGTAGTCGTGGGCGACGCGGGCGAGGCCCGCAACATCAGCGGTGGATCCAAAGTAGCTCGGCGACACCACGTATACGCTCTGCACGGCGCGGCCTGCGTCGGCCTCGGTCGCGAGCGCATCCTCGAGCGCCTCAGGAGTGAGCCCGTGGGCGATACCGTGGTCGTGGTCGACGGCCGGTGCGACGAACGCTGGGATCAGCCCAGCGAGCAGCACACCGTCGGTGAAGCTCGAGTGCGAGCTTCGCTGCATGAGCACGCGCTCGCCGAGGCCGCGCACGGCAAAGGCCGCGGTGCGGTTGCCCTGCGAGGCACCGTTGGTCAGGAACCAGGTGCGGCGCGCGCCCCACGCCTCAGCGGCGAGCACGAGCGACTGCGCGAGCGGCGAGCCCGGTCCGAGGTCGATGCCGTCAAGCATGAGGGGGACGTCCATCTGCACGGCGCGCTCACCGAACACGCGCGCGAGGTGGGCACCGCCGCCCTGGGGTGCACAGCCGTGGCCCGGCACCATGAGACTCTGCGGGCCCGCATCGGCGTATCGTTCGAGCGCGGACGCGTACGGCGCGTCTTTTTGGGTCACAGTATTCTCAACAGGCATACCTCTCATGTTGGCGGTTCGGGAGGCCCGAGTGAACCCCATATTCGACTCCCGCGAGCCATATACTGTATTGAACAGAGTGCGTGATTTCACGCCACATCCTCAAATAACCCAGGAGCCACTGTGATCGATCTCCGTCAGCTCCAGGCCCTCAGCGCAGTCGCCGCGGAGGGATCCGTCGCCCGCGCCGCCGCCCGCCTCGGCTGGAGCCAGCCAACGGTCGACTACCACCTCAAAAACCTCGACCGCTTGGTCGGCACAGAGCTCACCTCGCGCAGCACGCGCGGCTCGAAGCTCACGACCGCCGGGCTGCTGATGCTCGAACGCGGCGAGGAAATCCTCGGACTCGCCGACCGCACGCTCACCGACGTGCGCGATCTCGCGCACATCGGCCACGTCAGGCTCCGCTTCGGGATCTTCCCCACGGCGGCGGCGCGGATCCTCCCGGGCATCGCCACCCGACTCGCAGAGCTCGGGATCGAACTCGACGCGACCCTCGCCGAGGTCATGCCGCTCGTCGGCGGGGTGAACCAGCACACCCTCGACGCGGCCCTCGTCTACGCGGCGGGCAGCTACGCGCTCCCGCTCCGCTCCGAGGTGCACACTACGCACGTCTACACCGACCCGATGCTCCTCGCGCTCCCCGCACACCACGAACTGGCCGACATCGAGGAGTTCGATGCGGCGACGCTGCTGCAACTGAGCGGCGACAGCTGGGTGATGGGATCCACCCCGGGTGACACACTCGACGACCTGGTGCGCGAGCTCTTCGATGCGACGCGCGTGAAGCTCAACGTCGCGGTGCGCACCGACGATTACGCCGTCGTGCTCGGCCTCATCGCCGCGAACATGGGGGTCGCGCTCGTGCCATCACTCATGCTGTCGAGCGTTCCCGATGGCGTCGTGCTCAGGCCCATCAAGGACGACCGGTTTACCCGCGAGCTCATTCTCGCTGCCCCGGCGGGCCCCGCGGGGCCGAGCGCGGCGGTGCGGCAGCTCGCGGAAGCGGTGCGCCGCTCGATCAGCGCGCTCGACTAGCCACGGCCAAGCGCGCACGGGCAAGTGCGCACGGGCAAGTGCGCACGGCCATGCGCGCACGGGCAGGTGCGCACGGCAAGGCCCGGCCCGGCACGGTGCCTCCCGCTTCATCCCGACGCGGAGCCCAGAACCCAGAAAGCGCCTCCCCAGTTGTTACGGCCGGGGAGGCGCTTTCTGTGATGGGTCGCGGGTTACGCGCCGATCTCGCCGGCAGCGACCGTCTCGGCCAGCGCGTGCACCTGCGCAAGGTGGTGAGCACTGTAGAAGTCGGCCTCGTTCAGGCGGCGCGCATCGTCGTCAGAGCGCTCCGCGTGGGCGAGCACGGCGGTCGCGATCGTGGCGTGCATCCAACCGCCCACGAGCGTGGCGAGCATCTCCTGGTAGGGAACCGAGACCGCGAAGGCATCGCGGGGGCTCGCGCCGAAGCCGAGGATCGCCGCCGTTGCCCGCTCAGCAGACACCACGGCACGCTCTGTGCGCTCGACAAGCCGCGCCGCAACGGGGTCGCTCGACGAGCCAAGCGCGGCAAGCTGCTCGCGGATCAGCGCGAAGACTCGCGCCACCGTCTGCCCGCCGTCGCGGAGCACCTTGCGGCCCACGAGGTCGTTCGACTGGATCGCCGTCGTGCCCTCGTAGATGGGGAGGATCCGGGCGTCGCGGAAGTGCTGCGCGGCCCCGGTCTCCTCGATGAACCCCATGCCGCCGTGCACCTGGACCGCGTCGGAAGAAACGTGCACGGCCTGCTCCGTGAGCCACGACTTCAGGATCGGCACGAAGAACTCGGCAAGCGCGCCGTAGCCCTCCTCGCCAGCTCGGTCGTGCGTATCTCCGACGAGCACGGAGAACGCGCGCATCGCTGAGATGCGGCTCGACATCGACAGCAGCAGGCGACGCACGTCGGGGTGACCGGCAATCGGCGCGCCCTCCGGGAGCCCGAGCACCGCGCCCTGGAGGCGAGTGTGCGCGTACGAGAAGGCGCGCTGGTAGGCGCGGTCGGCGATGCCGAGGCCCTGCACCCCGATGCCGACACGCGCTTCGTTCATCATCACGAACATGCCCGCGAGGCCCTGGTGGAGCTCGCCGACGAGGTAGCCCGTCGCGTCTTCGAACTGCAGCACGCAGGTCGGGCTCGCGTGGATTCCGAGCTTGTGCTCGAGACCGACCGTGACGACGGAGTTGCGCTCACCCGGGTTGCCGTTCGCGTCGAGCTTGAACTTCGGGGCGACAAACAGTGAGATGCCGCGGTGCCCCTCGGGCGCACCTTCGGTGCGGGCGAGCACGAGGTGCACGATGTTGTCGGCAACGTCGTGATCTCCCCAGGTGATGAAGATCTTCTGGCCGCTGATCGCCCACGAGCCGTCGCCATTGTCGCGCGCCATCGTACGCACCGCGCCGAGGTCACTGCCGGCCTGCGGCTCGGTGAGGTTCATGGTGCCGGTCCACTCGCCGCTGACGAGCTTCGGCAGGTAGGCGTCGCGGAGCTCCTGCGAGGCGTTTGCCTGGAGCGCGCGGATCGCGCCATGGCTCAGTCCGGGCGCGAGCGCGAAGGCGGCATTCGAGGCGTTCCAGAACTCGTTAAGCGCTGCGGTGATCGAGCCGGGCAGCCCGTCTCCCCCGGCCTCCTCAGCAACTGAAGCGGCGACCCAGCCCGCGTCAGCGAAGGCCCGGTAGGCCTCCTTGAAGCCCTCGGGCGTCTGCACCTTGCCGTCGACAAGCTGTGATCCCTGCTCGTCTCCGACGCGATCCAGCGGGGCGAATACCTCTGCCGCGAACTCACCCGCGGCCTCGAGCGCATCGCCCGCGTCGTCAGCGCTCAGCGCGCCGTCGCTCGCACGCGCCACGATATCGGTGCCGAAGGCCTCGCCCAGCAGGAAGGCGTAGTCGGCAACCGGGGGCACATAGGTTGCGGCGTCAGGGACAGTCTGGGGGGCAAAATTCTCGATAGCCATACTCGACACTCCATCGTTTGTCGTCCAGGGGTGCGCGGCGCAGGTACACGCCGCGCGTCCCCAGAAGTATGCCTGAGACTCAGTGTCAAAGCAAGGCGCGCCGCACTCTCCCTCAGCCGAAATTCCACGGCACCACTGCAAAACACATGCGAAACCGAGTCTCACCGCTGTGCTAACTTGGCCCCATGAGCACGAGCCCCACACCTCCCGAGGACCACAACGCCGCCTCGCCGCAGGCGACCGCCGTGCGCTACCTCACGGAACACGGCTACGAACAAACCACGACGAGCAGCTTGGCCGATGCGATCGGCCTGAGCCGGAGCACGTTCTTCCGGCGCTTCGGCAGCAAAGAGGACGTTGTTTTCGCCGACCACGACTACGCGCTGAGCCAGCTGCAAGAGCAGCTCGACACATCGACGCTCAGCGCCTCTGCGACGCTCGCCCGCGGCACGCTCGAGGTCTCTCGCGTACTCACCCGCGACCCAGTGACCGCGCGCATGCGCTCGCAGCTGCTGCGGAGCACCCCGCTGCTGCGCGAGCGCGAGCTCGTCATCACCCACCGCTACGAGCGTATGTTCCAGCGCTACCTGGCTCGGGTGGCTGCCCCCGGCACTCCCGATTGGGGGCCGATCGGCCTCGCGGCCGCAGTGGTCGCAGTGCACAACGCTGCCCTCAGGCGCTGGATGAAGTTTGGCGACTCACACGCCTTCGGCGAGCTCGAGCGCGAGCTCACCGCCCTCATCGCACGATTCGCGCCCTGGTTCGGGGGCGAGCGGGCCGGATCGCGCGTCATCGTCGCAAGTTTCGGCGCCGACGCCGCTCCCGATGAGGTGCTTCGCGCGGTTGCCGCGCAGCTCGAATAGCCCGCCACGCGGGCCCTTCGCTCGGAGCTGTCTCCCAGGCCCTCGACGGCAGAACCACGGCGTGTGATCGCGTCAGAACACCGCAGACGGGCACGGCTCAAAGAAATGAATCCGCAAGCCCCGCTGACCGAACCGAAACACTCTCGTGACGGTTCACCCAGCGGGGCGTGATCGGCAGGAAGTACCGCGGAGCTTACTCCGCGCGGGCTTCCTCGAGATCGTCGGCGGAGGACACGCGATCCGCACTGCGCGCTGCGCGACGCGACACGATGCGTCCGCGGATCGCGAAGCCCAGCACCAACACGAGCAGACCGTAGAGCACGAGCACGATCGGCCCTTGCACGAGCACTGAGAAGTCGCCGTTGGCGCTCATTGCGGCGTCGCGCAGGCTCGTCTCGGCGAGCGGCCCGAGGACCATGCCGATGATGAGCGGAGCGAGCGGGAAATCGAGCGCGCGCATGAGGAACCCGACCAGCCCAATCCCGAGGAGCATGAGCAGGTCGAACACCGAGCCCGAGGTCGCGTAAATCCCGAAGCCGCAGAACACGGTGATGCCAGCGTAGAGATACGGGCGAGGGATCAAGAGAAGCTTCGCCCACAGCATCGCGAACGGCAGGTTCAAGATGAGTAGCACGATCATGGCGATGAAGAAGCTCGCGAGGAGTGCCCACACGAGCTCGGGGGCGCGTTCAAACAGCAGCGGGCCGGGCTGGAGCCCATACTGTCTGAACGCAGCGAGCATGATCGCGGCAGTCGCCGAAATAGGCAGCCCGAGCGCGAGGAGAGCCCCCATCGCCATGCCAGTTGTTGAGTTCCCTGCAGCCTCGGGGGCTGCCAATCCGCGTATCGCACCGGTGCCGAACTTCGGCTTGTCGCGGCGGCTATCGAGCCGCTTTTCGAGGCCGTACGCGAGGAACGTGGGAATCTCGGAGCCACCCGCTGGTATGACGCCGAACGGCAGCCCGATCGCGGTGCCGCGCAACCAAGCGGGCGTCGCCTCCTTGAACTCTGCGCGCGACAGCCACGGCCGCCCCTTCGGCCGAATGATGCCCTTATTCGAGACGTGGCGTTCGAGGCAGGCGACGTAGATCACTTCGCCGAGTGCGAGCACAGCGACGGTGACAGTGACGAGCGAGATGCCGTCGAACAGGTTGGGTGAGTCCATCGTGAAGCGGGGTGCCCCTGACACGCCGTCGACGCCGACGACCGCAATTCCCAGCCCGATGAAGAGCGCCGCGAGGCCCTTCACCGCGCTGTCGGTGACCACCGAAGAGGTCGCGACGAACGCGAACACTGCGAGCGCGAAAAACTCGGCAGGCCCGAACTTCGTCGAGAAGTCCGCGAGGACCGGCGCGAGGAACACCACCACGATCGAGGCGATGAACCCGCCGACGAACGCCCCGATAGCCGCGGTTGCGAGCGCCTGGGCGGCCTTGCCGCGCAGCGCCATCTTGTGCCCCTCGAAGGTGGAGGCGATGGCGGATGCCTGGCCTGGCGTGTTCATGAGAATGCCCATTGTCGAGTCGCCGAAGAGGCCACCGAAGTACACTCCCGCAAACATGATGAATGCAGCGGTCGGTTCGAGCGAGAAGGTGACTGGGAGCAGCAGCGCGACGGCCATGGAGGATCCGAGGCCCGGCAACACCCCAACCGCGGTTCCGAGCATGCACCCGATGAGCACCCACAGCAGGTTCTGCCAGCTCAGGGCTCCGGCGAAACCCTCCGCGAGGAGTTGTAGCGTTTCCATGTCAGAACCCCCAGCCCAGTACGCCCGAGGGAAGCGACATCCCGAGCACCATGTCAAATGCGATGTACACCATCGAGCTCACCGTGAGTCCAACAACGAGGCTTGCGAGAGGCTTGTGCGCCCCGAACCCGCGTGCCACGCACCAGAACAGCAGTGCGGCAGCGATGATCCATCCGAGATACGGCAGCAAGAGCGCGAAGCCGAGAAACGACAGCACGACCCAGGCGAGCGACCGCCAGTCGATACCGACCGAGCGCCGCGGAGTCACGGTATCGCCGTCCTCGTGCTCCGTGACGAGCAGGTCGAAGCCGTCGGGGTCGCCTGCCCCTATCGAGAGGCGTGCCGCAGGAAGAGCCTTTGTAGCCCGCACCGCACTCAGAGTGAGCAACAGCGCGAACAGCAGCATTCCTCCAGCGATAATGCCCGGGAAGAAGCGTGGCCCGGGAAATGAGGTGCCGTCTGGCACGCGCATCGTCACCATGCCGACGATAAGGTAGCCCGCAAACACGGCCAGTAGCGCTGGCATAGTGAGGCCCTTGAGCAGCTCGGCTCGCCGCGAGCCTGCCCCTGCGAGCAGAATTTCCTCGCCGACAACCGCGGACATCGCGGTGGGATTGTTCGTTTGCATGCCTAACCCATCTCTTCGTAGAGCCGGGTGATGCGTGAGCGCTCGTCCGCGAGGAATGCTGCGACGTCTG